>NZ_JAWQUO010000016.1:0-116774 GCF_033446605.1 Iodobacter sp. CM08
CAAAAAGTCGGCGCTTGGTGCTTGCATGCGCAAATTGGTTCACCTGTGCTTCGGCGTCCTGAAAACACAAAAAAAATATCAAGCTGAGTATCAAAATGCTTGACCGGCAAGACGGTATCTACAGCATATTGACCCACAGGCAATACATGGCTTTTTTGAAAAATAAACATCATCAGGCGAGTAAAAACATAGTCTTTTCCAAACCTTCCGGCAGAGGGGCTAGCACCTATTCATTGCCCCGTCACATTACTTACGCAGGATATGCCTTCATTCTCTACTAGGAATTTGACGTATCTATGGCTCATCCCTCTATATTATTTAGCATTCTAGCGCTGCTCTCTACGGCATCCTATGCGCAAACTGAGTTCCCAGTAGTGCTAGCTGGGCATGCAGTTATGTCGGCTAAATCCTTTATCCCTGCACCTCAAGATGCACCTGAAGATTTAAAAATCAGTGGCAAATTTACGACGGGTAAACGCGTAGAAGATTTAGCCTCCGTTGAAGGCTTATCATTTGGGCGCCCAACAGGGATATCGCTTCCTTTTACGGGCCAGCCCTTGCAAGGGCATTCTGGCATTAAGAAAATGCCAGATGGCAGTTTTTGGATTATCACGGATAACGGCTTTGGCGCTAAGGCTAATTCTGCCGATGCCATGCTGTATTTAAACCACTACGCCGTGGATTTTAATAGCGGCAAGATGCAGCGCCTAGAGACTATTTTTTTACATGATCCAGAAAAAAAAGTGCCATTTCGAATTATTCACGAAGGCAGCAAGCAGCGTTATTTAACGGGCAGCGATTTTGATACTGAGAGCTTTCAATTTGCAGGTGGGGCACTATGGATTGGTGATGAATTTGGCCCATTCCTGATTAAGGCTGATTTAAAAGGCAAGGTCTTGGCGGTGTTTGACACCTTGCTAGACGGCAAAGTGATTCGATCACCTGACCACCCAGCCATTACAACGCCCGCCGCACCAAGCGCAAACGTAGATTTTCAAGTTCGTCGATCAAAAGGCTTTGAGGGCATGGCGGCATCTAAAGATGGCAGCAAACTCTACGCCTTGCTAGAAGGGGCGGTTTGGGATGTGGCGACCAAAGCCAATGAAAACCTGCAAGGCAAAGACTATTTACGCGTACTGGAGTTCGATGTAAAAAAGGAAGCGTGGACTGGACGACACTGGAAGTACGTATTAGAAAACAACGCGAATGCGATTGGTGATTTCAATATGATCGACGATCAAACCGGCTTGATTATTGAGCGGGACAATGGCGAAGGTACGGCAGATAAGGCCTGCCCTGAAGGGAAAAAGCGTAGCGATTGCTTCCATGATCTGGCTAAATTCAAGCGTATTTACAAGGTGGCATTAAGCGAGGCCAATGTCGGTGGCCCGCTACGTAAAATTGCATATATCGATTTAATGAATATTGCCGATCCCGCCAAGCTTGCTCGCAAGCCACTCAATAATGGCGTATTTACCTTTCCTTTCTTTACCATTGAAAACGTTGACATCGTGGATGCTAAGCATATTGTGGTGGGCAATGATAATAACCTGCCATTTTCTAGTAGCCGCGAGCCCAACCAAGCCGATGATAATGAACTTATTTTGTTGGAGGTTGCTGATTTCTTAAATGCCATTTAACTTGCTGTATTGCAGCGCAAACAAGAGCTGCCATTACTTTGCGTGTAAAATTTACAAATACATTCAGCAAGGTAGACGACCCCACCCTGAAGGGGTATGGTTTAGCGTCATTATTTGATGGAGATCCTTGGTGGAAAGTTTTAGTTATCGAATTGCTATCGATCAATAGCGGCAAGGTAATTGCGGATCCCCATCTGCCGTTACCTTGCCGCTTGGCGGTAACGGTGTCTATTTAGCCTTTCCATAGGCTTGTTTAGCGCCATTCCTATTTACTTGCATATCACCTTGCAACGGCTGCGCGGGCTAATTTTGGGCGATAACCCGCCATTTAATTTGCATGTTAATCTATATTAATTTTTATTACTGATTTATCTAATAACAATAACAAGGAGAGTTAAATGCTCTTTATTCAAAGCTTTGATTTGATTTGGCTACTCAATTCTTTGGTTAGTTTAAGCACCGCATTTATTTTGGGCTCTATCATTGGCTATGAGCGCCAATATCGGCAACGCACTGCGGGGCTTAGAACCAATGCACTGGTTTCTTTGGCGGCGGCTATTTTTGTGGGGCTGGCTTATCGTGTGCACGGGCCAGATGGTGCGGCGCGGGTAATCTCTTATGTGGTTTCTGGCGTGGGCTTTTTGGGCGCGGGCACCATTATGAAAGAGGGTTTGAATGTGCGCGGCCTAAATACTGCGGCCACACTCTGGGGGTCGGCTGCAGTGGGCGCGTGCTCTGGTGCTGGCTTAATTGCAGAAGCCTTGCTTGCGGCTATCTTTGTATTAGCGGCTAATACTTTATTACGCCCCGTAGTGAATGCAATTAATCGCTCACCGATTAATGATCAGAGCGGCGAGGTTAGCTATCAGGTTTGTATGATTGTAGATGGCGATCGGCAAAAGCACGCGCTTAATGTATTGGAATCGATGTTAACGCAAATTGAATACCCATTAGGTGATTTAAATGTAGAACCGTTTGGGGATGATGATGTGGAAATCACCGCCACGTTGCTTTCTAGCAAGGTTGATTCTGGTAAGTTAGATACATTAATTATGCAAATCCAAAAGCGCCCTTATGTAAAACAGGCATTCTGGAATCTATCTGCTGCGGAATAATGCCTATAGCACAATAGATAGCAGGCAAAAACAAACCCCATGCTAGATGGGGTTTGTTTTATGCATTTACTAATAATTACTTAGCAAGCGCTTCTTCACGCAAATGATTTTCTACATAAGCATTGCCGTAATAGCTATCTAACAGCAATTGTTTTAACTCTGAAATCAACGGGTAGCGTGGATTAGCGCCGGTGCATTGATCATCAAAGGCTTCTTCTGCCAACTGATCTACTTTAGATAAGAACAGCGCCTCAGGCACGCCCGCTTCTTTGATTGAAGCAGGAATCTGGATCGTTATTTTTAGCTCTTCAATCCAAGCAATCAGATTCTGTACTTTTTGCTCGTCATTTTTGCCACCAAGGCCTAAATGCTCGGCAATATCAGCATAACGACAACGCGCTTGCGGTCTATCGTATTGGCTAAATGCAGTTTGCTTGGTTGGAATATCTGCCGAGTTAAAACGAATTACATTAGAGATTAGCAGGGCATTGGCTAAGCCGTGTGCCAGATGGAACTCAGCACCCAGTTTATGCGCCATGGAGTGACAAACCCCTAAGAATGCATTGGCAAAGGCAATCCCAGCAATGGTGGAAGCGTTGTGCACTAATTCGCGCGCCTTAGGGTCTTTTGCGCCATTCAAGTAAGACGATGGTAGGTTTTCTTTAAGTAACTTCAAGGCTTGCAAGGCTTGCGGATCAGAATACTCATTCGCAAGTACCGATACATATGCTTCTAAAGCGTGCGTTACCGCATCAATCCCACCAAAAGCAGTCAAGCTTTTTGGCATATTCATCACTAAATCGGCATCAATAATCGCCATATTTGGTGTGAGCTCGTAATCGGCAATTGGGTACTTCATGCCGGTTTTTTCATCCGTAACCACCGCAAATGGCGTCACTTCTGAACCTGTGCCCGATGTGGTTGGAATCGCAACCAATTCAGCCTTAATGCCCATTTTAGGGAACTTGTAAATACGCTTGGTGATATCCATAAAGCGCAGTGCTAAGTCTTCGAAATGGACTTCTGGATGCTCGTACATCACCCACATAATCTTGGCGGCATCCATTGGTGAGCCACCACCTAACGCAATAATCACGTCAGGTTTAAACATATTTAAGGAGTGAACACCTTTACGAACCACCTCTAGAGTTGGATCGGCTTCTACTTCGTGGAACACTTCAACTTCCATGCCCATTTGTTTCAGCACTTTAATTGTTTCATCGCAGTAGCCATTGGCAAACAAGTAAGGGCCAGTAACGATAGTCGCGCGTTTTTTGCTAGATAAATCAGCCAGTGCAAACGGCAAGCAACCGCGACGGAAGTAAATGTTTTTAGGAAGTTTGTGCCATAACATATTTTCGGCCCGTTTAGCGACAGTTTTGGTGTTGATCAGGTGTTTTGGCCCCACGTTTTCTGAGATAGAGTTACCACCCCATGAACCACAACCCAGCGTTAAGGACGGAGCCAATTTAAAGTTGTAAAGGTCGCCAATCCCGCCTTGCGAAGCAGGGGAGTTGATTAGAATACGGGCGGTTTTCATTTTGTCGCCAAAATAAGCAATTCGCTCATGCTGCTGATCTTGATCGGTATATAGCGCCGAGGTGTGGCCAATTCCGCCGAGTGCAACTAAAGCTTCAGCCTTAGTGACCGCTTCATAAAAATCTTTAGCGCGGTACATGGCCAGTGTTGGGGAGAGTTTTTCGTGGGCAAAAGCTTCTTCTTCGCCAGTCGAGGATACTTCAGCAATCAAAATCTTTGTGTAACTAGGCACTTTAATGCCCGCCATCTCAGCAATTTTGACGGCCGCTTGGCCAACAACGCCAGCATTTAGATTGCCATCAATCAAGATCACCTTACGAACGGCTTCGGCTTCTTTTTTGCTTAAAATATGGCCGCCGCTTTGAGCAAAACGGGCTTTCATCGCTTCATAAATGCTGTCAACCACAATCACAGATTGCTCTGATGCGCAAACCACACCGTTATCAAAGGTTTTAGACATCAAAATAGACGCTACAGCACGTTTAATGTCGGCAGTTTCATCAATCACAACTGGCGTATTGCCCGCACCCACACCAATGGCGGGCTTGCCGGAAGAGTAGGCTGCACGAACCATACCTGGGCCACCGGTTGCCAAAATCAGATTGATATCTTTGTGCTTCATCAGTTGGTTAGAAAGCTCGACGGTTGGTTGATCAATCCAGCCAATAATATCGCGCGGTGCGCCAGCCGCTACGGCAGCATCCAATACAATACGCGCCGCCTCACAGGTGGAATTTTTAGCGCGTGGATGCGGGCTAAATACAATACCGTTACGGGTTTTAAGTGCAATCAGCGCTTTAAAAATAGCGGTGGAAGTAGGGTTGGTCGTTGGCACAATCCCGCAGATAATCCCAATAGGCTCTGCAATGGTGATAATTCCGTAGGCGTCATCTTGCGTTAAAATGCCGCAGGTTTTTTCGTCTTTGTACGCGTTGTAAATATATTCAGAGGCAAAGTGATTTTTAATTACTTTGTCTTCAAGTACACCCATGCCTGTTTCAGCTACAGCCAATTTAGCCAGCGGCAAACGCGCATCTGCCGCAGCCAGCGCCGCAGCGCGAAAAATCTTATCGACTTGTTCTTGTGAATAAGTGGCAAAAAGCTGCTGCGCTTTTTTGACTCGCACCATCAGTGCATCAAGTTCTTGAATGTTAGAAACGGTCATTTTCTGATCTCCGGAAGTATTATAAGTAAGGCGCAAGGTGTTGCTTAAATAGGGCTAGCTCTGAAAACTGCTGGCTGGTTACATAAAACGGAATACACACAGGATATACCTTGTTAGCTGGCGTTACTTGATATAGATCAATGTGGATTTGATTGTTATATATTACTTCGCATAATGTATATTATGTCAAGTTGTTGCTTACTGTTTCGCCTGATTTAACCATTCAAAAATGCCGTATATTCACGCCCTTTTTGAAATAAAACTACGTAGTTTTATTTATTGTAACGTAGTGTAAACAGGCCAAATATGCTTAAAAAGCGTCTGCAAAAAGATACAGCCTTTAAACTGCACCTCGAACAAGCCAAGCTAAAAAGCGCCGCAATACAGCGATCACACCACCCACCCGCCGCAAATGATGCAGAACTAACTTACTATTCTACCTTCATATTGGGCCTTGATTGCTTTAATCAGACCAATAGAGCCTCTCGAATCTTACAATCTAAGTATTACCGCGACCAATTAAACCACTATGTTGACTCTGGCCAATGGCCCAAACCCAAACAACGGCCAGAACTTTTACCTTGGTTCGCCTTGGCATATCCTGATTTTCCGCTACCGGTTTCGGCGCCCAAAGCGACTGTCCCTAAACTACTGCCGGTCGATACCGGCCACGAAGAAGGAATCTTGTTTGCCGCAGCCCGCGAGCAAATGCGCAAAACCCTACATAAAGCCGAACTCAAACGCCTACGCCTGCTGAAAAAGAAAAAAGCGGCCAAGTTGGCCGCTTTAAGTCAAAGTCACGAAGAAAGCTAAGCAATCCACGTCTTTTCCTTCCCTTTAATCGCTTTCTGCTGGCCCCAGCTCTGCCAATCATACTCAGTAACGCGGGCGCGATCCGGTTTAGGTCGCGCCTTGACTCGCTCATAAACCCACATCGACCCCACGCCCGCAATGATGGCAAGCACGACACTCCGAATCTCGCCCCGACTTATCATTATGCGGCTTCTCGTTGCTCAGGCAGAAAGACCCCCAGCAGAGCGGCCACCACCGGCCCCACGACCCCCACGTTATAAATCAAAGTCGGGTCTACATGGGACAAAGCCCCCAGCGCCGCAATCCCCGCCCATGTTGACGGCTCCCGCAGGCGCTCTAACAAGTATTGAATACGTTTTTTCATGGTTTACCTTTAAGTGACTAATTAAAAATCCCACCAGTGCTTTTTCACCGGCTTTCCTTTGTTTTTCCTGTAATCTTTTACTGCATTGCCCGCTGCATAAGCCTTTGCCGCAGCCCACAAACCCACAAACGGCATACCGTCCAGGTCCTGAACCAAGTCATAAGGCATGTAAGACATAACAATTTGCTCTTCCATCAAATCGGCCGGAATCACACCAGTCAGCGCCTTAACAGACATCAAAAATTGCACCTTGTAAGTGCTTATGATTTCTTTTTTCTTTTCTGCATCCATCTTTTTAATGACTTCTGGCAGATTGGCCACAGCATCAAATGCACCGCTCACCACGCCACTTACCTTATGGACTGCCAGATAAAGCAACAGTGCAGTACCGCCTGCTATCCATAGCATTTGTTTATCCGTTAATATCGCCACGTACCACCCCTAAACCCAAACGCCCAAGGCGCAAAATGAAAACCGCCGTATTTTTGTTACTAGTCACTTTTAATGCGCTGGCTTTTGCTGGTGATACTGAAGCAATCTATCGGTACGATAAAAAAACATACGCCCCAAGCATTGAAGCCTGCAGAAAGCTATCAATCACGGCGGATAAGAACGAATGCCTAGAGCAACAAATAGCCACAGCCAAACCAAGTAAAAAGACCATTGTGGCGTGCAACAAAATGGCGGACTTACCACACCAGCCCAGCAATTCAGCCTACACAATGGCCTTGCTTTGCCAGCTCAGTAATCCCAACCCAAATTTGAACAAATAAAGTCGACATAATCCTGTGTTTCATTCGTCAACTTAGAAACATCCACATAACGTGTTTTAGCCCATTGCTTGTATACAGAGGGGTAGCCGTTATATGCGGCCACCGCATTTACCCAGCTGCCGCCAAATTGCTTATAAAACCCTGCCAGCATTTTGGCGGCATAGTCGGCAGCCCTTTCCCAATTAAATGGATCCACGCTTTTCCAGTGCATTGGCATTAACTGAAACATGCCCGCAGCCCCCGCCCCAGACTTCACCTTGCCGTTAATGACTTCGTCACGGAATCGGGACTCTTTAAACGCAATACTTGCCAATAAATAAGGCGGCAATCCATTTCTCCCGCCTATTTCTTCCAGTTTTGAGCCGTATTTATTCCCGCGTCCTTGAGTCATTGACGCTTTAAAGTCGACATTCGCCATATCCGTAATTCCATCGTAAAAATTTGTTGCACTGGTTTTAATAAACCCAAAAACATCAGGCAAAAAGAAGCCGTCTTTAGCCTGCTTATCCCCTGCCTTTTGCGCTTTAGCCATTAGCAGCCACAAGCCGCCCAGACCCAGCGCGATAGCCACCACGGCTTTTTTATTCATTACACGGCCACCGCTCTAATTTCCCATACCGCACCCGTCCAAAACGGCCATTTCCCCGCCGCCGGTTCTTTTGGCGCAATAAATGTTGCACCCGCAGGCAGAAGGTAAACATCCGTTTCTAGTGGGCTACGCTGTGCCAGTGTCGCGCCAAGATATTCGCCGGTTGCCGGATCAAAACTGTGCGCTGCCTTAAAGTTAATTTGTGCCATATTTGGCCCCTTTTAGTAGTAGATACACGGAAGAAGCGCGATATTGCGCGGGCGGGTTTCACTTCCGCCAACTGCGCCAACAGATGCGGAAGAGTTAGAAGGCGTTGTTGCAACGTCTCGACCCAATGGAAATGCCAACGTCCCTGCTCCCCCTTGCGCCGCGACCATATTTCCCGCCACCTGATTGCCTTCAGTCAGTACAAGCGGGTGTTTGTGCCCCTGAATATCCCCGCCCTGACCCGACCCCACCGCCCGCGCCGCATCAATCCCGCGCCCTGCATCGGCAAAGCGTGGAAACTCGCCGCGTAAATCAGGCAGCGCAAAGGTGGTGTTGCCATCGCCCGCGCCGTACAAAATGCCGATTGCGGCAAATAAATTTGCATAAGCGGTACGACTGACTAGCGCACCGTTACACAGCAGCGAGCCGCTGGGCGGGGTTGATCCCGCGTAATGAATAACTTCACCGGCCATCTTTCGCCTTCCGTATGTGTTGACTACGCCCACAGTCGATTTGTAGATGCGACGTGTTAGGCGGCCCATTAGTAAATAATTTCCTGAATTTTGAGTTGTGCGCCCGCAGCATCAGCAATAGCAACCCAAGCTGCGCCCGCTGCGGTTTCTTCAATCCACAACTCGCCTGCTGCTAGCTTAATAGCCGCATCAACGATATTTAGGCCCGCGCCGCCAATCCAGATATTGGCCGTGCTGGTATTAAATAAGCGAAGCGAAGCGCGTGCTACGTTTTGCGGCACAACGACAACTTCCGCCAAGCCCACGATCAACATGGGCTTATTTAAAACAGAAAGCGCCGTTACCGCTCTTGAATCGACCTTGCCGGATACTCTGTCATAACCGGCATTAGCATTGCTTGTAATCCCTAGCTTGATGTAACCGGCTTTGCTATCTACCTCAATGCGATCAAAGTAATTTCCCGCGTCTTGCTTTAGCCAATAACCGGCTTCTACATTGCGGGATTCTTCAATGACACGACCACCTTGAAATAAACGAACATTCACAGGGCCGGAGCAATCCAAAATGCGTAAATAGCTGGCCATTTGATTTAATACATACGTGCCATCACTGCTAAAAACCTGTTCATACGTTTGCATATTTAACCCTTTTTAAATACTGCAATTGCGGAAATTGCACCGAGCACATACAGCACGTATTTAAAGTCACCTAAGCCATTGCCTGTTTTTGCGTTATTCCATGCGTCGGCTACCTGACCATTGGCAATTCTGGCGTTTTCAGCGGTTTTATCCGCCGCAATACTCAATTTATCGGCAAGAATGTGTCCGAAATCTGTTTCCGCCTTGGCAAATGAATCAGCAAAGTCTTTGCTATTATCAATGGCTCGTTTCGCTAGCATATTGGCTAAGTCGCTATTTTGCGTCATTGCCTTTTCGCTAATTTGTTGCGATAAATGCGCAGACTGTCCAATTGCATCCATAGCATTAGTGCTAATTTTTACGCCGTAATCATACGCGCCCACATTGGCTTTTTCAGCCATATCTAACGCCGCTTTTACCGCCCCATTGTCTGTGGTATTAAATACTCGGTTATCGTTATTGGTTAAATTATGCGAATTATAGCTAGAATCATGCTGGCTATAATCTTTTACATTGTTGGTTGAATTACTTGTGCTGGTACTTGTATTTTGCGTGTTATTGGTTGTGTTGTAGGTTTGGTTTGTTGTTGAGTTAGAACTTTTATCCCCCCCGCCAAACATATTAAACCAGCTCATGATTTAGCCTTTTTTTTCTTAATTATGAACACAGCGCCCACTAACACCACGCCCACAATTAAATAAGTCATTAAGCCAGAGTCATCAGCGCTGGCCTGATCACCTGGACTTTTTTTAATGGGCATTTTGTTTAATGGGCCTTTTGGCCCCGCATTCGCTTCGCTTTCATTTGCGCCCCATTCGGTGTCTTCTTTCCAGAATGCACTTAAAGTGGTTGAATCTCTGCTACTTCTATCTTGCGCAATATTTTGGCCGCCATCGCCCGATACAATCACATCACCAAATTTAAACTGATTTAAAAATGAGTTTTGTTGCCGACCGCCTGATAAATCAATTTTGTCGCCAATACTAGAGCTAGCGCTAATATTGTCAAAATTAAACCCCATTCCTGCCATATTTATTCCTTTTTAAATAGAGGCCGTAAAACGGCCCCTATTTTTATTTATTCATAAAATAGACAAGAATTAATACGCCCACTCCAATCATTAGCATTGGCGCGGCTTTTTTGATTGTTGCAGTTGGGCTGGACTCTTCGCCCTTCCTGTGCACGCTGCCATCTGGCCCCAGCTCTACTTGGCTATGCGGGTCTTGATAAAACTCCCGATTAATCCAACCATTAGCGGCACTACCCAATACGCCTTGCAGCATATCCGTCCAATCTTTGCCCTGTGTGCTATAAACGTTTGTTTCATCCATGTTTAACCCTTTATAGATTGGCTAATGGATCAAGATATTCGCCGTATACCATGATTGATTCGAGGCCGGACATATACACATTAAATTCCAATGACCCCGCGTTATCAGTGCGCAACATATCATCGTAATTATTATCTGTTGCTGGATCGAAAATATAAAAACCGGCTTGCGGGGTTTTACGATTTTCTTTTTGCCAAAATTCATTGACCGGCTTAGTGGTGTCATGAATGACCACACCATTCTTTTTAATTTCTAAGCCGGTGCAATTGGCTGATTTAATATAAACCCGCTTAATCATCGTGCCATTGGGGCCATACGGCAAAGCAATAGGCCACTTGCCCGCTCCGCCAATGTTGACAGGATATTTAAGCAGTTTATTTAAAACGCCGATATCGGCAGGCCCAGACGTGAACGACCAGCATTCAAGCGTCGGTGCAACGGCTGTGCCTGCGATATCAACCTCAAGCATGACGCTATTAACGCCACGCGCTGTCCCTAGTGCGCCAATGGATTGGCCCACACGATCCCTAGCGAAAATCTCAGTGAAATCAACGGTTAAAATATTGGCGTCGGTCGCCATGCCGGAATAAGCATTAAATGCTTCTAACGTAATGCCATCTGCCTGATGGATTAGCTTGCCATTTACTTTTACGCGAATATCGGTGATGTGCGTTTTATTAAAAGTTGTCCCTGTCATGCGCAAATATAAGCGCTCATAAGTAGGCCCGCACGGTAAAGATAGTGACGCCGTAGAGCCTGCTACGACGTTCATAAATGGCATTTCTTTTTTCTGCATTGTCATAGCAAGCGCCTTTTAATTAAGCTTTTTTTGTATCAAAAACGATATCGCGCAACGCAGCAACACGGCAAACCACCGCGATTACACCTACGATAAGTAAAGCGCTTTTTACTGTTGAATTCATTTGCAGCCCCTTGGCTAAATTAATTAAAACTGATTAAGAGCCTGCATATTCAATGATATTTTTTAGAAAGAAAATAGGCCATTTTTGGCCCTTTTACCCGTCCTATACGGGTAAAACACGCGTGTTATACGCCCCCATTTATTTGCAAATTAAGGCGAAAAAGATGAAAAAAAACGCCACAGAGTGTGACGTTTTTGATTAACGAAAGGCGAGCTTGCCGCGTGTGATTTCGCGTAGACGTGTGTTTTTTTCGATAAAGTGAAAATCAGGCATATCTAAAATCTCTTGCGCCGGTACGCCTAAAATGCCCGCCATTTTCTTGGCGTGGATGGGCTCGTTTAACCGGCCACACCGAATCAGCGTGGCGTTACCGAAAAACTTTTTATCAATATCGGCTGGGGTTTGACTAAGCCCATAAATGGTAAGCCCCTGAGTACGCCCTTGGGTGGTGCATTTTTTCCAACCTGCGACGGCGAATGTAGGGCTTGTAACTTCTGCCAATTCTTCCGCGACCAGCGTAAGCCGCCCAAGATGAAAAGCGGCCATACAAAACAAGTCAAATAACTTGGCCATTTGCTTGCTGTTTCCATAAGGAACCAACGCCAATCTAAAAGACTCTGACGCACGCGCCAATTTAACCAGCTCTTCCAGAGAGTGAACGGCGCGGGCGTGGCCTTCTTCTGCGAATTCCCCCTTCGTGTCCCACACCAGAACGCGTGTGGGTTTGTGCTGACGTAGCTGCTGCATAACATAGCTGGTTTTTCCTGATCCTGACGCGCCTAAAACGGCCTGAATATTGGCCTCGTTCATACGCCCAATAGTGGGCGTAGAAGAGGCGTGTTTTACGGGTGTTTTAGTGTCTGGCTTGTTCATTTGCCGCCGCTTCTTTTTCCGCCTGTTCTTTGGCCGCGGCACGGTCCTGGCGCACGCCCTTAATGGTTTCCTGTGCAATCGGTAGCGCAACCACCGCCAAACCGATTTCTGGCCCCCACTTTTCCAGAATGCCGCCGCTTGATAGATTGTATTTTGCGAGTAGCGGGCCAGCAGCTACCGCGATGCGTTCAATTCGGTCGTCTGTGTAAATCGCAGCAAGGCTGGGGTAGATGCCTACAAACGACTCCCGCGCTATGGTTAGAATCATTTTTGCCTCATTGGCGTGGGTATCATCCATGTGAACCACATCAGGTACGCCACCGCCACCGGCCATGCCGCCAATTTCAGAATCTAGCGCACCGGCTTGTTTTTCGATATGTGCTAGTGCGTCATAACCGCCGTATGCTGCTGCTGGGTCTTGCTGTGCTGTGTTTTCCAAGATTTACTTCCTAAAGTGAGAGGTCAAAAAAAGATTTTTTTGGTTGGGCCGGAACGGGTGCAGCCACCCCAACAGGATTTGCAGGAATATCAGAAACAACCGGATTCATTTTTAAACGGATATGGCCGTCTGCTACTTTGCCGAAGGCTTGCATTTTGTTGTCGCAAAAGTTGCAAGTCACAATAGCCAGCCCGTTAGATTGCTCTTTGACGGGTACGACTTCGCCGCAGCATGTGCATTTCATGCGGCCTATGATTTTCATTGCTTTAGCCATGGGTCAAAATCCCCAAACGGCGTTCTAGTTCTAAAAGCCTGACTTCTAGTGCGTTTATTTGCCTTTGCTGTGATTGTGTAATTGACACTAAATCACGAATAGACCCTTTCAAATCCAATATTTCCATTGATGCAACATCCGAAAAAGCAAAAGCCTTTTCTCTTATATTAAGCATGTTTGCACCGCGCAAATCGCTAAGCGCTCTTGTTAAATAATCCATTTGCTAACCTCTGTTTAATTAAAAAACGTGTTTTTTCGCTGATAAGGCCATTTTTAATAATGGGCTTGCCGTTTTTGTCGCGGTTTTTCGCGTCTGCTGAATCTTTCCATGCGGGCTTGTATTGCCAAGCGTTCGGATTGAGCTGCTGCAGCTCTTTTTTGAAGTAGAAGGCTTGTTGTTTTAGATATATTTCGATTGATTCAACTTGGCGCTTGGTAATCTCTCTAACCGGCTCATTGGGTAAAACAGGGATAGTTATTGCCACGGGTCCAAGACTGCGCGCTCCGCTTGCCAAAACCAAACCAGAATTAAAACCAACATCAAGGCGCTTTGCGCCCCAATTCACAACCCAAGAATCCTTTACGCGCTTAAATTCACCGGTTGCAGGATTGACTACTTCTTTCACGTCACGCGTTAACACCTGCGCACCGGTACGCGCATTTTTTAGGCCAATCAAGTCTTGTACTTCTTCGCCGTAGCAATTGGCCCGCACCAGCTTTACCGGCTCAATCTTGTCAGCGCGAACGGCGCGGATGAAGGCGGCATAATCGCCCACATCAGCAGCAACAAAAGCGGCCTGATTGACTTTTCCCACGGCGATCAATTGCGCCGCGTCGTCACGAATACCCGACAATTTAGCGAACACATCAGCACGGCCAGCTTGCCTTGCTTCTTTCGCTGCCAGTGCCAAAGGCGCGGCATGGCCCGCCAAAATGGCCCGAGCTGGCCCGTCTGTGTCGGCTTGATCTATCAAGGCTTCTACAGCCTTCTTTTGGCGATGAAAGCGGCGTAATTCACGGTACTGGCCGACTTTTTCCGCGCCAAATAATTGAAACTGACGAATGCCCCACATAGAGGCCCAAACCACAGCACGGATCGCGCCCTCTTCTGCGCCGGTTTGCGCTTCCCAATCACCGCCGTCTATGGCTTCGCCGTCGGCTTTTTTACCGTCAATGTTTTTAGCAATATATGCAGCGGCATAGGCCACAGCATCGCCACGCTTTGGGTCGATTGGCTTGATATCTACACGGCGCTTTTTTGCGCCTTCTTCGTGCTTGTCTTCGCGCATGGCTTCACGGCGGATAATTGCCAGCGTCTTCTTTACGTGTTCAGGCAGAACGAAAACAATCAGATGCCAGTGTGGCGTTCCGTCGTGATGCGGCTCAGTAGCACGGAAGCCGAACAGAGGCGGCAAGCCTTTCTTGGCTAAGTAGTTGCGCATGGCTTGGAAAATATCGCCCAAATAGTTGGCGGTATCTTTTGGGCTGGCCCCGTTCCATTTTTCGTTCTCGACTGCATGGCCACGGTCTACGGTCATGCGGTGGTATTTACTTGGCGCGGTGATTGCTATTGCAAAGCCTGTCATGCCCTCTTCTTTTGCAATTGCTTGCAAGCCTTTAACCCGCGTAAAGAATTCACCGCGCTTAATGTTGGAATTTGAAACACTGCCTTCAATCGCTTTTGCAAGATCAATTTCTTGCCCAGCGCCATTGCTGATTGTTGCCATTTCTATGGCTTTTTGTGCACGCTTACGACGCCGCATCATGCGTCTAAGGCTTAATTCTGAAATATAAGGAGAGATTCTTAGGCCAACATTGCCAGCCCGCAGCATTTCATGCTCGCAATGGCGGATGCTCATTACTTGCAGTTGCCTACGCCACCATTTAGCCACCGGCAAGCGGCAAATTAGCTTAGCGGCTTCTTTTTTGTCATCAATATCAAAGCCTGCAAGAATAGCGGCTTCGGAAAGCGCAACATCTGGCCCTTGGTTTTGAATTAGCTTTGCAAAATCCTTGGCGATCTTTTCCGCCTTGTGCGCCAGCTCATCATCTGAGTGGGGCAAAGTGGCGGCAAAGTGCGCGCGGATTGCTGAAAGCGGTAAATCGCTCATGCTGCGCGAGACTTCACAAAACCAGCGGCGCGAGCGTGCCAGCTTTTAGCAAACGCATCTTCTACGCCTTTAATCATCATGCCCATTTCCATGCGCATGCGATCAAAGCCCTCAAAATCGACAGGCAAATTCTGACTTACTGCAAACTCATGACGTTCAATAATGACGTTGTGCAGCTTAAGCAAATACTCTTTAATCCTGACAAGCGACTGCTCTTGTGAGTCGCTTAGCGCATCAGCAGTAGAAAGCCCCGCCTTTTGCACTGGCTTGAATGGTTTTTGTGCTTTATTGATTGGCGTGACATTCTGGAAGCTCGAAACCTTGGTGACAAGTTGGGCACGGGCGAAAGCAGCGGGTGAAATATCGCAAGGGTTCATGCTTATTTGCCCTTTACAGCAATAACAAGGTTTTCACTCACATAGGCAGCAGGCCCAATGAACTCGCTTTCAAGAAAGCATTTGATGATGTGATTCCCGTCAATCGTGTGGATGGTTAGATAAAAAATAAATTCCCCGTTTTGATCGTAAATTACCTTGCTTTGTGAGGTGCCAATCACCTCCTTACACACCGTTGCAAATGACATATAGATATCCACTGTGCTTTCGCTAGACTTGCTGTGTTTAACGCGTCCCTGACGCGTCACTGATGCCCCTATGTTAGCGACCATTGCGGGTACCGCAACCCGTGTGCGTTCCCGTTGCCTTTGCCTATTTCTTGTGCCAAAACGCATCATTACCTGATCTGGAACTAATAAAATGATTGATACTAAATTTTTACTTTTGGCTGTTAAATCAAAGCATTGCGCACCTTCTGACTACCGACTAGCCAAGCTCTTAGAAGTGGCAAAGACTACAATTTACAAATACAACAACCGTTTTGATAAACCGAATGACATAACACTCTCCCGCATCTCTGAATTGCTTTCAGTACCATCACATGTTCTTTACGCAGCAATTCATTTTGAACGTGCAAGAGACCCCGCAACAAAGCTAGTTTGGGCCGAGGCTTACAGAATAATGGGCGGGCCTGATATTGAAAAAAGACTTATAGAAGAATGCTTTAGCGGAAATGAGGAAGAGTTAACAGCGTAAAAAAAATGCCTACCGCCCTATTTTGGGCGGTAAGCATTTGGGGGTGGCGAAACGATATGCGAACTGGATAATGTATATTATGTCAAGTTAAATGCGTCAGTGAGCTACAGGAAGTGTTGACGCTCGTACGCATAATTATTGTTCGCTTTCTTCGCACTATTTTTAAAGTTTGATCAAGTTGGCGTGCTGCTTGGTGTTCCGCCCTTAATTTATAGAGTCCATTTGGTCTACTACGTTCGTCGGCCCATGGAGACATGCGGAGCAAAAGCAGAATCGCATGCGGTTTATTGGGATCAATGGGCTATTGGTGATGATACCGTCGGCTCTTTATCTCTACAGCAAGTCCGCTGCAGCCGAGTTTGATACCTTGTTCTACACAGTACAGCTTGTTGAGATATGCGCAGGTCTAGTGCAACTCAGCCTGATGAGCCTAAATTTTAGGGACGGTCTTAAGTTGGCTGGCAAATTACGCCAAAAAAAAGCTTAAAAGACCCGCTACATTTTGATGTGCAACCCTCTTTTTCATCCGCAGTAAGGATATTCATAATGTTTCAGCTTAAGCCTCTCGACCCAAGCCTTGGCTCTGATGCAAATCCATACCCCAAACAATGGTAATTTCTTTAATTAATGTGACTAGGGACTAAAATACCTTTGGCGATATTTGCTCACATACAAGGCTTTCCGCAGATTTTCCGCTATGTATATCCGGTGTTTGCTGGGTAAATTAAATTAATAAATTAGCCCCTATGTCCTGCAATGCCTTTGTTCTATTGGCTTTTTTACTTGTCAATTGCTTGCAGGGGTAAAAGCCACAAATTCATAACGTGACAGAAACACCATCCAGTCACTAAAATGGCGTCCGCCTTAAATGATCACAAAGCAATATGCGTCAGATCGAAGATACAAAAACAGCTGAACTACCTGGAATGCCAGCCGCAAAACGGCGCGGACGACCGCCTTTGGGCGAGCGGGCCATGACGGCTGCTGAGCGCCAAAGGGCCAGTAGAAAAGCCCGCTTTCAAGCGGGTTTAAAAAACATGAGTTTAACTACACCGGTGCAATTTAATGCCATGGTTGATATTGCAACGCGCGAAAAATTAAAGCGTGTTGCTGCCGAGCGAGGCCTCACCATGGGCCAGCTTTTAGATCATTTAATTGAGCAGCTTTAGTTTCTGCGAGTGCCATACATCATGGCTAGCGCTGATGAAATCACTAACACAAACAAAAGCCTCAATAAAATGCACGTGATGTCTGCGTAATTTATTTGCAATACGGCATCTGCTCGTGCGCTTCATCGGGTGCGCATTTTCAATCCCCCGTAAATTCAAATAATAAACAAACCACTCCTTATGCCACTTCTGGCCTTAAGCGATTGTCTCGCCTTGGTTTTTTATTTCACTAAAACAACACACCCACAAAAATGCCAATGGCTTGGCAGACCCACTGTTTCGCTGAAAAAATCTGATTGATTGCGGGGCCCTAACCTTTTTGTAAAAAAGGCGCATAAATCATTAAATATTTGTGACAACGTACACATCCAAATGCAACTCAGTTACAATTCAAGCGAATACTCCTCGAAAGGATTGAACGTGATTCACCGCCTACTCTCATTTGTACTGGCTGCAGCAATGTGCGGCCCCCTGCTTGCAGCTGATGTAAAGCCAATTAAATGGAGCGATCTCCAGCCTGATTCAAGCGCTTTACGCTCGGCCGTAGGTAATTTAAATCAAGAACAAAAAGCGCGGTTAATGCGTGCATTTCAGCAGCGCCAGCAAAAGGCGATTGTAGCCGCAGGAAAACTAAAACCTGCCGATTTAAGTATTGATATCAACACCTTGCTGAAAGAAGACTTTAGTGATTTAGAGCCTTTGGTGGCAAAAATTGAAGCCTTTGAGAAAAAGCGCACCACCGAAGCGCAAATAGGGTTGGATAAGCAAACAGTACAGTTAGATGGTTATTTGTTGCCGCTGAAACAGGCCAACAAAAAAGTGACCGAGTTTATTCTAGTGCCGGTCATTGGCGCTTGCATTCACGTGCCTGCCCCGCCGGCCAATCAAATGGTGGTGGTGCAATATCCTAAAGGCTTTCCTGCGGGGAATTTATTTGCACCGATTACGGTAACGGGCAAATTATTAGTGAAGTCTAGCAAATCCGATTTGGCGTTGGCCGATGGCAGTAGCAAGGTGGAAGTAGGCTATGCCATGACGGCGAATGAAGTTCGTGAATATCAAGCCAGTAAATAAGTGCTGACTATTTGTTTTTGATTTTTCTTTAAACAGCTTAAGGATTTTTACAATGAACAAACTATTAATTGCCGCCCTATTATCATTGGGATTAAGCAATATCGCCGCAGCCCATGGCGCACATGTGCACGGTGTGGCCGAAATAGATGTAGCCATCGAAGGCAAACAACTGTTGATTACCTTAGAAAGCCCAGCAGACAACTTACTTGGCTTTGAACACGCACCTAAAACTGCTGCGGAAAAAGCCACTTTTAAAAAAGTAAGTGAGCAATTGCAAAATGCAGCCTCATTGTTTGTTCCTGATGCCGCAGCCCAGTGTAAGGCGGCCACTCCCGTAGTTAAAATGCCTGATTTTGGCAAGGGTGGCCATAGCGATATCGATGCGGAATACCGCTTTGAATGTACCACCCCTCCCAATAATATTAGCCTTACGCTATGGAAAAACTTTGCTGGCTTTAAAACCATCAATGCCAACCTCGCTACAGCCCAAGGCCAAAAGCAGCTTAAATTAAAAGCCGGGCAAGTATTAAGTCTGAAATAATAGTTTGCTGTGGTATTAGCATTAAATACGCAATATAAATTATTGGGTTAATTCTTAAGACACAGAGTTTCACGGAGGAAATAATGCTTTGAGCTTTTCTTTGTGTACTCTGTGCTCTTAGTGCCTCTGTGGCTCAAGGTTTAGCGCTACTTCATTAAGGCTCTATGTGGCTTTTTTAGCGCACATGGCATGAAACCCACCGTTTTTTTTCTTTTACGCTTTAACACTGGCGGGACTTCACCCGCTCTACACCCACCACTTCTGATTCACCGCAATTCATCTATAGCCTTGGCCAATGGCTGGGGGATAAACCGGAAAAGCCATCTTGCTGATCGATATCAACGCCTTACAATTTACTTGGCCGGGCAATCCGCGCCCTACTCTTAATATCCCCTCATTTAGCCTTGCCAAGGGCGAGCGATTATTTTTACATGGGCCAAGTGGCAGCGGCAAAAGCACTCTGCTTTCTTTATTAACCGGTATTCACCTACCACAAAGCGGTAGTATTCGTATTTTGGGGCAAGATTTAGCCCAGCTTTCTGGCCCTAAACGTGATCGCTTTCGCGCCGATCATTTAGGCTATGTATTTCAGCAATTTAACTTACTGAGCTATTTATCCGTGCTCGACAATGTTTTGCTGCCATGTAAGTTTTCCCAATTACGTACTCAGCGTGCGGCCAATCCAAAAGCGCAGGCCTTGCATCTATTAGAGCGCCTTGATCTGCACCGCCATTTGCATCAACCAGTGAATGCCCTATCGGTTGGCCAGCAGCAACGTGTGGCTTTAGCCCGCGCATTAATTGGCGCGCCAGAGGTTTTAATTGCCGACGAGCCAACTTCCGCTCTAGATGCCGAGCGGCGCGAGGCGTTTATCGAGCTGCTATTTGAATGCGCGGCCGAGCATGAAACCGCCATTTTATTAGTCAGCCACGATCCACAACTGGCGGCGCAGTTTGATCGCAGTGTGAGCTTGCCTACGCTAAACCACGCCGCCATGGAGGCAGACGATGTTTAAAATCGCCTTTAAAAGCTTGCAAAACCGTCGGCTAACTGTCGCATTGTCGGTTCTTACCGTTGCCTTATCTGTGCTGCTACTGATTGGCGTTGAAAGGCTGCGTACCGAGGCCAGAAATAGCTTCTCTAATACTGTAAGCGGTACAGATTTAATCGTCGGGGCGCGAACAGGCTCAGTGCAACTCTTGCTTTACAGCGTTTTTCGCGTGGGTAATGCCACCAATAATATCGGCTGGGATAGCTATCAAAAGCTAGCAAAAGACGAGCGCGTGGAGTGGACAATCCCTGTGTCTTTGGGTGATAGCCACAAAGGCTTCCCAGTCTTAGGCACCAGCACCGATTACTTTAAGCACTTAAAGTTTGGCGAAGATCAGCATCTGCAACTGGCGCAGGGCAAGATATTTGCCCGCACTCATGACACGGTGCTAGGTGCCAATGTCGCTAAAAAATCTGGCTATGCATTAGGCAGTAAGATTGTACTGACCCACGGCAGTGGCGAAGGCGCGATGAGCGAGCACGCAGACCAGCCCTTTACCATTACCGGCATTTTAGCCCCGACCGGCACGCCGGTAGACGATACCGTGCATGTATCGCTTGATGGTTTAACCGCCATTCATGAAGGCTGGGAATCCGGCAGTGCATCGCTACTTTCTACCAGCGGCGTACTGGCGGCCGATGAAAACCGTGCCGTGCCGCCACCCGCCACCATTACTGCTTTTTACGTCGGCTTAAAATCGCGCACCTCGCTATTTAGCTACCAGCGGGCGGTAAACCAGTATCACGATGAAACGCTGATGGCAATCATGCCTGGCGTAGCCTTATCTGAGCTCTGGCAGTTAATGAAAATCGCCGAGCAGGCGCTATTGGTGGTGTCTGGCTTTGTGATGATTATTGGCCTATTGGGTATGCTAACCGCACTTTTAACGGGGCTAAACGAGCGCCGCCGTGAGATGGCGATCTTGCGCTCGGTTGGCGCAAGGGCATGGCAGATTTTTGTGCTGGTGATGGGCGAAACATTACTGCTGGTCAGCGTGGGGATTGCCGCTGGGGTGGGCTTGCTCTACCTGATTATCCTCGCCTGCCGCCCAGTGCTACGCGAATTTTACGGCATGAGTATCGCCATTAATCCGCCGACTTCTGCTGAGCTACTGATGCTGCTCGCCACCTTAATCGCCGGAGCCTTAATCGGCGCAATCCCCGCTTGGCGCGCCTATCGGATGTCGCTGAGTGATGGTTTAAGTCAGCAAAGTTAAAAGGGATGGCGGCTAGACGTAAGCCGCCCCACTACCATATAAAGAGCATGGCATGAGCATCTCAGCAGAACTTATCACCAGAACTATTCTTACCGGCTTTGGTGCAACCCTGCTCATGGATTTGTGGGCGCTATTATTGAAACGTTTCTTTAATATTCAATCGCTTAACTGGGCGATGGCGGGCCGCTGGATTGGCCATATGCCAAGGCGTTTCAGGCATGCCAGCATTGCCAAAGCCGCGCCAATCAAGGGCGAATTGCAGTTGGGCTGGATAGCTCATTACGCGACGGGGGTCTTTTTTGCAGCCTTGCTAACGGCCATTGCGGGGCCAGAGTGGCTGACGCAGCCAGCGTTTTTCACCACCACCCTCTTTGGAATCGCAACCGTAGCCTTTCCATTCTTTATAATGCAGCCCAGCATTGCCGCATCAAAAACACCCAAGCCCCAGCAAGCCCGCCTGCGCAGCCTGATGACGCATGCGGTTTTTGGGATGGGTTTGTATGGCTCTGCCCTGTGTCTGACTTTGACGGTTTAAGTATTGAGCTGGCAAAGGGCCCACACATGCTCCCTTAACCAGCGGTGTACTGGATCGGCGTGGTGGCGGGTGTGCCAGCTTTGGCTAACCTCCACACGATCCATTGCAATTGGCAACTCAAAGCTATATAGGCGATGCTGCGGCATGGCCCAGCGCACAAAAGGCTCGGGCATCGCGGTAATAAAATCCGAGCTTGCCGCCATCATCAGGGCAGCCTGAAAGCCGGGGGCGACCATCGCCACTCGGCGCTGTAAACCCAGCGTTTTGAGCGCCGCATCCATCCGGCCAGCCTCTTGCACACGCCGTGATGCCACAGCCACACCACTAAGCTCCTGCCCTCTTCTTGATGCAGTATCTATACCGCCAAGCTCCTGCTCCCTTCTTGATGTTGAGATATGTGGCCACGCCACAAAATCCTCCGCGCTCACCGCTGCGCCCGCCAGAGGATGGCCCGCCCTTACTACGCCAACAAAAGACGCGCTAAATAGCGGCTGGCTGTAAACCTCCAGCTCTGTTGGGCCTGCCATGCTCACCACGCCCAAATCCAGATCGACACTGCCATTGCGTAAGGCTTCGATGTTTTTATCAGCGCGAGAAACAAAATGTAAGGCGATATTAGGCGCTTCGGCCAACAGAGCTGCTACTAGTCGGCTCGCCCACGCGCCAAGAAAACCATCATTAGCGCGCACAGTAAACGTGCGTTGCAGGTTAGTAAAATCCACCTCTTGCGGCGTAAACACACCACGCACTTCCTCAATGGCCTCCCTTACCCGTGCACCCAAAGCCAGCGCTCTTGGCGTTGGCACCAAGCCGCGCCCAGCGGGGACAAACAACGGATCACCAATGGCTTCACGCAAACGCGTTAAGCGGCGGCTCATCGCAGGTGGGCTAAGATGCAATGCCCTTGCCGCGCCTACCACACTACCTTCACGCAGCAGCGCATCCAGATCTAACAGCAAATTGAAATCAAGGTGCTTCACTAAATAAGTCCTTAATTGAGGAGGATTACCCAACAACAATGCCCATTAACAAGCCAAAGAAAATCAATGCCACTAAAAACGTTAAAACTCAAGCGGAACAACCTAAATACCATAATTTAGCAATTAAATTACCCCTAGCGTGGTGTAATTAAAGAGCAAAAACTCAAGCGAGGTTATTCCTATAATCACGGGCATAAGGGTCATTATCTTCAACGGGGCATTGGGCTTCAATTTCCTTCGGCCACTGTGGGATTTTACTGGTGCGCATGGCAAACCAGCGGGCGGGGTAGATGATGAGATAAATCAGTAGAATTAGAAATTCTAAAATAAAAAAGCCTGCGCCAAGGGTAAAGTGCATACGGCGAAAGGCGGCAACAAATGTTTCGCGCTGATCACTAATCGGCAAGTAGGCGGTAATACCTTCAATAACAGACTCTGGCCCTTCTTCCATATAGCGGCGAACAAATTCCCAATAGTTTTTCAGTACACTACTACCAGATTTACTACTTGTCACCAGCATAAACGCAAAGGTATCAAATACTGTTTTTTTGTCTTTACCTAAAATATGGCCCTGAATTTCCCAATTGCCTTTTCCCGCAGAGGCAATACAAAAAAACACCTCATCCCAAGGCACGCTCAACACGGTGCCATCAACTCTAAATACATGCACCATTCGAGTCTGTCGGTTAAGGCGTATGGGGTAGTGAGTGTAGGCAAAGGCTTCTTTTTTTAGTTTTGAGAAAAAAAACAATATTGGTGGAACTCCAATTAACAGCACAAAAACAACCACCCATTCACCACCAGACATACCACCAGGACGTGTGAAACCAGTAACTATAGTTCCTACAATCATGGCTGTAAAAAGAACAATAGCGCTCATTGCAAACATTGCCAGATGACCTTTCCACATAAAATACTTATCAACTAATTCGATAAATTGAGAATTAATTTTAATTGTACTTAATTGATGGGCAGGCTGAATATTAAGTTTTGTTTTTTGTTCTAACTTATTAGCTATTTCAATATCGTTCAAATAACGATTAACTGGATACTCTCCGAGCAAGCCAAGGTAGTTCATGATTATCCCCTTGCAATATTTAATTGTTCAATTTCTTGGCTTAAATTTTTATAGTGATGCACTTTATCTTTCGTCCCCCAAATGGTACGTTCCAACCAATCCTGCAATTTATTATCTTTTAAATATTCAATAAGAATAGTGATGCCAATTAAAAGAATAATGGGGGTCAGAGTAAAGTTAAATTCGCTTGAGCTCGTGACTGGTTTTTACATCGAGTTTTTTCTTTTGATGCATTTGATTGGCTCTATCCATATCGGATAGAGGGCGATTAATTTTATAAGGTAGAAGTAAGCCGGTATATTCCATTTTACTTAATCGCCACTGTGAATTTATTTAGTTGTTTGTCTTAAATATTGTCAATGGATTCATTGATGTATCCCTAAAATAGAGATCATTGGCTTCAACAGGGCATTGAGCATCGATATCGGCAGGCCATTGCGGTATTTTGCAATAACGCATAGCGAGCCAACGACCGGGGTAAAAAAATCCATAATATAGGATAATAAATGGATTAAATGGCCCTATTGAGTAAGCTAAGCGATGATAAATAAATTTAAACGTCTCCCGCTGTTGTTTAATCGGCAGGCACGCGGCTATTTCATCATAAACACGCGCAGGGCCTTCTTCCATATAACGGCGAATAAACTCCCAATAGCCCTTATATTCCTCTCGCCCCGCTTCACCATAACCTAAGGCGGGAAGCCCAAATGTTTCTAAAATAGTAACACCATCAGGCGCTAATACATGGCATTGAAACTCCCAATCCCTGCCTGTAACAGGGACTTGAGTAATAAATAATTTATCCCAAGAGGTAGTGAGTACCGTGCCATCTTGACGAAAAACATGCACTTTTCGCGTTTTACGATTAAGCCTAATAGGGTAATGGGTGTAATTGATTTCTTTTCGGATTGATTTTGTAAATAACCAGATCAATGGGCTGAAAATAGAAAAAAATAACAGCAAAGAAAGCCAAGATGAAAGTCTTTCATACCTAAGGAAGACTGAGATATATGAGAAATATATTAGTCCACTTACAATTGCTACTAGCATCAGCGAACACGCGGTAGTCATTCCCCCTTTCCAATAAAAGAATTTATCAACAACTTCAATATAGCTTGAATTTATTTCAATGACCGTGAGCTCGTGACTGGTTTTTACATCGAGCTTTTTCTTTTGATGCATTTGATTAGCTCTATCCATATCAGATAAAGGGCGATTAATTTTATAAGGCTTGAGTAAACCGGTATATTCCATTTTACTTAATCGCCACTGTGAATTTATTTAGTTGTTTGTCTTAAATATTGTCAATGGATTCATTGATGCATCCCTAAAATAGAGATCATTGGCTTCAACAGGGCATTGAGCCTCGATATCGGCAGGCCATTGCGGAATTTTTGAATAGCGCATAGCGAGCCAACGACCGGGGTAAAAAAATCCATAATATAGGATAATAAATGGATTAAATGGCCCTATTGAGTAAGCTAAGCGATGATAAATAAATTTAAACGTCTCCCGCTGTTGTTTAATCGGCAGGCACGCGGCTATTTCATCATAAACACGCGCAGGGCCTTCTTCCATATAGCGGCGAATAAACTCCCAATAGCCCTTGTACTCCTCTCGCCCTGCCTCACCATAGCCCAAGGCGGGAAGCCCAAATGTTTCTAAAATAGTGATGCCATCAGGTGCTAATACATGGCACTGAAACTCCCAATCCCTGCCTGTAACAGGAACTTGAGTAATAAATAATTTATCCCAAGGCGTAGTGAGTACCGTGCCATCTTGACGAAAAACATGCACTTTACGCGTCTTACGATTAAGCCTGATGGGGTAATGGGTGTAGTTGATTTCTTTTCTGATTGATTTTGTAAAAAGAAAAACAAGGGGTGTCATTACTAAAATGACAAACAACATAAGAAACCATGCTTCAACTATTTCTACATTTTTAATTACGGTCACATATATTGAAAATGGCAAGGAGATTACCATCATTGCTAGCATTAGAGTACATGCGGTTGTCATTCCTCCTTTCCAATAAAAGAATTTATCAACGACCTCAATATAACTTGAATTAATTTCAATGACCGTGAGTTCGTGACTGGTTTTTACATCGAGTTTTTTCTTCTGATGCATTTGATTGGCTCTATCCACATCGGATAAAGGGCGATTAATTTTATAAGGTAGAAGTAAACCGGTATATTCCATTTTATTGAACCGCCGCCTGAAGTTGCTCTAGCTCTTCTTCTGCACTGTGGTAACTTTTTTTACCCCAATAGCCATTTTCTAGCCATGCCTGTACTTTATTATCCTTAAATATTTCAATTAATACTGCAATGCCAATCATGGCAAGAATAGCAATCCAACCCGCAAAAGGAATTGCCCCCATCAAGGCAATGTATCCAATATAAAAACCAAGACCAGAAGAAACAAAATACAGGCTAGCCACGCCAAACTGTTGCTTTTGAGCTGAATCTATAAACTTCATAAAATCCCATCCAGCCATAATGAATGCACCAACTAAACCTGCCAGGCGCCCCCCAACACTAGCCACCTTCGCTATTAATGCAACAAACCCACGGCCTGCACTAGGGACGAGAGGAAGCATTTTCCCCAGCCCTTGCCCCGCAGCATCCGCCAGCGTACCCCAGATGGCCAGTGTACCGGCTTGTAGTCGCCAATTGGCCTCTTGGGCTTCGTGGCTCATGGCTTTGCTTTTATCTTCTGTCATTTTATTTAAGGCATGGAACTGCCATATGGCCGCAAGCAGCGCACCCACAAAGGGAATAGATCCCTTTGCGATGGCGGAAGGTTTGGCAAGCGCCGTTTTCCACTCATCAAACACAATAGCGTCTACTTGAACCGGGGTGCGAAGTGAGCCAGCCAAACGTTTTGCATTAGCCGCAGAAGAAAGGCCAGCAGGCCCAGCCCCGATAGATGGGGCATCGATAAACATGGCAAATTGCGTGCTTTGTGTGCCGCTCAAAGGCACACCCGCCACAGCCAATCTGCGCATCTCTGTAGCGATTGCTTTTCTCAACTTATGTTCTGGGAGTGTCTGCCCACTTACTCTAGCGAGCTGTTTGATCGCTTTTTTATAAAACGCTTCTTTATTTCCGACTACGTTAACAGGCACAAAGGTTTTGCCACTGTGCATGGCCAGTGCAGTCCAGAGTGGGCGAGCGCCGCCATCAATGGCTTTGTTAAACATATAAATAAATGGCGCATTTAAGCTCAGCAAATAAGGGCTAAGTGCAGAGGCGTGCCCCTCTGCTATTTTTTGTGTAACACCGGTTTGAAAACCAATGGCCGCATCACCCGGCACACTGAGCGGATCAAGGCTGGTTGTGACCGCTTTTTTAACTTGGTCTTTGAAACTCTTATGATTAAAAACAGTGGCATTCAATAAGAAATTATCGGGAGTAAATTCACCGGATAATTTTTTAACCATGTGTTCCATACATAGTTTTTTATCCTGAGCGCCTTGGATGACCATATGAGCGGTGCGAGTATAAACCTCGCCACATGCTAAATCATTGGAGTCGTAGTGACATTCAAAGGCTTTTTTCATTGCGGTGGACTCAAGCCATGCAAGCAGTGCTTTAGCTAATGGGATAATAATTTTCTCTTGAAAGTCTTTATCTTCTGCTTTGAATTTTACTTGCCATTTCTCCATCGCATCTTCATTGAACTTGGTCCTGTATTTTGTTTTCCAAGCATTGTCTGTTGCGACGCGAACCTGCGCGGGTGTGACCGTTCTTAATTTTTCTAGCTGTTTTTCTGAAAAACTAGTGTATGGATTTCTTTCTTCTTCATCTGCCAAGAAATTTGCGGCGTTTTCTTCTGAATCAAAAGTTTGAGGATAAAGCGCATCTTTCACTTGCAAAATAGCAGTTGAAACCATTAAGGGCTGTTTGCGATCACGATGATTGGCAAAATCAAACGCAGATTGTGTCATTAGATGATCTAGTTCAGCCGCTATCCCTGCCGCATCGGCGACAACAACAGCAAAGGCTTTCCCTGGAGCAATACGCTCGCATTCTTCAATTAAACGCTGTGATTTGCCTTTTCGATCGTCCGCTAAAAATGGCGAAAAACCAATCGCTTTTTTGCTTGCTGATTTATCAAGAGCATACTCGATCACCTTAGTACTCACATCCTTGAGAGGAAGGCAATGTTTGGCGTCCACACTGGCGGCATAGGCTTTTACATCAACACAACGCATATGTTGCTTACGATAATCGGCTGTTTCATGTTGTTTTTGAACGGCATCAGTCCATTGAACGTCGGAGAAGGCAAACCAGACATTGGTGGCTTTTTTTGCGTTTGGAATAGTAATGCAGCTGGCAATTTCTCGGTGACCTTCAGTCTTGCAATTAAAAGGTTCTTTAGGCGTGACGATAACCGCGCCTGGCTTTGTGTTTAATTTGAAATAATAGCCATCTGGCGTCACAAAATAATGATCCCAATGCTTACGCGCTTCATCATAAACATTGAGGTAACCACTACGTAATACCCGCAGCGTGTATTGCCCTGCGGTATCAGGAATATTAATAGAGGGCTTGTTTGTGACTATCGGCGCTCCTTTTTGAGGACGCGCAATCGCATAACGCAGCGGTAAAATAGGCACGCCGCGTTTCTCACAGAAGTCGCAGCTTGGGGTACTTTTCTTATCTGCCATTGTTGGCCTTTAGGGGTAATTGAGTAGCGTACATTTTGGAATGGGTGTCTCTTTGAATGATTTCCCACTGCTCCTTGGGTATTTCATTGAGCGCATCAACGATGCTGGCATCTGGCTCATTGCGGTCCAAGCCTGCAATCGCGGCCAGAGCAATTGGATGCTCATCAAACGCTAGCCCACAATGGATGCCTAGGCAGGCATAGGCAACCAACTCTTCGGTACGAAAAAGTTGATGTTTACTTTGCCCTTGGTAGACCAAAGCATCCAATAACTCACTTTGAGCTTGTGCTTGCAAGAATGTAAGCCATCCTAAGTGAGCCAAAGCCCTGTTCACAATCCCCATTCTTAATAGTGCAGGCCAGCGCAGAGCAAGGTGTGGTGTTTCCACCGTCTCCAGCATTACCGGGGAAAGTGGCCGAGTCACTACCCAATCGCCATAGAGGCAAACGCTCCATTGCTTTACGGGGCCAAAAAGCCTTGCCACTTCTCTTGCCCCTAAAACGCGAGGAAGTTGTATCCATACACGCGGATCAACAAGGCGCAACCAGCCTGATTGCTGAAGGTAACGGCGATACTGAATGTCACTCAGATGCTTGCTAAGTTGTTTGATATCACAATCGGCGATCAGCAAGGCGGCTATTGGGCTGGCTTTTTTTTGCTCTTGAAGCTCAATGAGCTGCTCAAACATAGCCAATCTAACTTTTTCATCAAGAGCCCATAAATCGAGTGCCAGCGGCATTAAACCGACGTCTTTTGCCAGTTGTTTGGGGACCAGTGGCACGAAGGATAAATCAGCGGGCAGCATTTCACGCTGCTCGGCCAAAATAAGCGCATACCTGTGAGCTTGCAGAAATGACATTTGCAATACTTGTGTGCGAGGAGCCCCACTTTGCTCTGTTTCAGAACGATCGTTCGGGGCGGCATATTCAAACATGTTTAAGGCTCTTTATGGTTAAGCAGATTACCATTTCATTTACTCGACACAATGGCATCACCACCTGATGCCGCTGAGGCGGCCTGCATTTCACAGAGCGTCCCTTTGAATTTAATAGGAGGCATATTTAAGCTGGCTGGCCCGCTCATCTCATGGCTCGCGCCTTTAATACTCACTTCCCCCGGACAATGGATTTCTATATTGCCGCCTTTTAGCCGGATATAACCGCCTCCCGCTGTGAAGAGCACTTCATCCCCTGCGGCGATTTCTACTTTTTCTTTGCAGGCGGTGATTTTTACGTTTTTGTCTGCGGTGATTTCTACGTCGTCGCTTTGCGCTTGCAGCTGGATTTTACCTTTGGCAGCGATGAGTTTGAGTGCGACTTTATCTTTTATCCCGGCCACAAACAGGCTGATGTGCTGGCCAACGTTGTGTATCCAGCGGCGGCCAGAGGTTTGGTTGGTATCACGCTGGGCGACCAGATCTAGGTTTGTGCCTGCGGCAATCGTCTGGCTTTGCGGAGTGGTGATGGCTACACCATCTTCGCCGTGCAGCAGGATGATTTTTTGCTGGCCTGCTTGGTCTTTGGATTTAGTTTTACCGTCTTTGTCGGTATTGCTGCCTGCTTCAAGGCTTTTGCTAGCGTGTACGTGGTGGTGCAAGTGGCCGGTGGTGGCTTTGTCGCCTGCGCTGTTGTCGGGTTTTACCGTTTTATCGCCTTCACCGGTTTCAATGGTGTCAGCGAGTTGGTTGGTGGCGGTTTCGCCAAGGCTTTGGGCGAGAGCAAGGGCGGATTCCAGCTGGCTTTGCGCTGGGCTGTGGTCTAGCTGTTTGCCGCTGGCGCCAGCTTTGGTTTCAGTGCTGATTAGTAAGCCACTGGCGCGGATTGCGCCTTGTTTGTCGCTGCGTAGCTCAAAGCCTTCGCCGCGTGGCTCGCCTTTACCGTCGGTACGCGGGTGGATTAGGTAGCCAAGGTTGAGCTGGGTTTTGCCGTGCTCGCTAGATAATTTGGTGCGCACTTCACCTTTGCTATCGTCAAACAGTAGCTCGCCGTATTGGCCACCTTCGTGTTCTTTTGTTTTGATACCGGATAACGTTTTATTGGCGGGCAATGCGCCAGCGCCGCTGAACGCGGGCACTGGATGGCTGCCGTTATAGACAACGCCAGTGACGACAGGGCGATCGATATCCCCCTCAATAAAGCTTACGGTTACTTCTTGGCCGACGCGCGGGATGAACTGATGTCCAAAGCCTGCACCGGCCGATGGCGCGGCAACGCGTATCCAGCAGGATGATTTATCGTCTAGGTTTGCGCCAAAATCGGGGTGCTCGGCGGCGCGTTGCCAGTGAAACTGCACCTTAATCCGGCCTTGCTCATCGGTGTGCACTTCTGATCCGGCAGGGCCCACTACGGTGGCGGTTTGTAAGCCACGGCTTTTAGGCTTGCTTTGCTCTGCATGGGCAAAATGTGGCATAACCGGCTGGCCACGTCTTTGCGCAGTGAAGTCGGCTTGATAAGGTTTAGCGCTAGCCGCCACCAACAGGCCTGGCGCAACTAGGCCAAGTTGCTGGGTTAAATCTACGGGCAGATTATTATGTGCGGTAAATTTAAGCTCGGTTACGGCAAATTCCCGCTGTTCGGCGCTGTCCCACTCATGGGCGGGGTGGTCTTCCAGGCGAAACCATTGGCCAGCTTGCAAGCTGCGCAAAGTGCCAGAGCCGTTAAAAGATTTCTTTCGTCCATCATGCGCTTGCTGGCGTAGTAGCGCGTAGTGGCTTAAGCCCTCTGCATCGCGGGCGTAATAAAGCGCTTGTGGGTCATAGTCTTCTAAGCTGGCCTGCAGCTGCTGGCCACCATCGCCTTGGTCGATACGGCTTTCATCAAAGCTTTGGTGGGTGGTGGTGGCTTTGTAATCGAAACTGGCTAAAGAAACAGAGTTGCTACCCACTTGCCGCTGGGTTGTCCATTCGGTAAGAGAATCTGACTCTTCCGTAGCGGAAGCCCTATGAAAGCGCACTTGCATCTCCTGCGCTTCAGGAAGCGCAAAGGCATCATCAAAGATCAGCAGTTGTACCTGCGGATTATCCCCAGCCAGATGCTCAAATCGCCACGCCAAACCTTCCTCTGCCAATAAACGGGTTATAAACTCAAAGTCAGACTCACGATACTGTATACAGTAAGAGCGCGGTAAGTAGCTGCCAGAGAGTTTAAGATCCAGCGTTTGCACTGAGGCAAACACAGGGTTTGTGGCCTGATGCTCGGCCAGTATCTGTTTCACAATATCGACGGTTGACAAATCTTGGAAGACCCGAGAAGTGCGGCGGTATCGGAGCAGCGCAAACGGGGGCTCTACCGTCAGTAAATATTGAGCAAAGCCACCATCAGAGCCCAGCAATTGCGCTTGGGAGATAACGCCACAGCGCTCAATCTCGCGGCCATTGGCATCGGCTACCGATAAGACAATAGGCAGGCCAAGTAAGGATTTAAGCTCTAATCCGCCATCGGACGATAAGCAATCAATTTGGTAGCGGTAAGCTTGATTGATCCCTTCACGGCCTTCCACTCGCTGCGGTAAAAGCTGTTCACCCCAAGCGGCACCGTCCCCTAACTGTAAGGAAATCAAGCGCTGATCTTGGCTAAACGCAGCGGCAAAAGAAGCAAGCAGATCATTCAAACTCATGATAAATCAACATTTTATGGCAAGCGCAAAATATTACACGAAGCTTTAACTTAGCTACTTTAGAATTTACCCTGTTTGTGTATATTTACTATTTAACCAATCATATCTTGTAAGTAAAACAGTGTAGGTACTTAATTTTACGAGGTAGAAATTAAACAAATAAAGAGATTTATTTAGCCTTGTGGATCAATTCAGCCATGCTCCATGAACCCACCGCCGAAATGGTGAGATTGAATCCCGTTTTAATGCCGACGCTGCCGATATTGTCTTTCAACATGTTTTGATCCATAAAAAAATCCGCATCGAGGCGGGCGAGGTTTATTCATTAAAAGGTGGCTTTATGCGTTGAAACGGCATTTTCTAATGCAGTGATCAAGACCAGTTTCTTAACGGTGGGCTTTGCTAATCACTCGCTCAAGGCTAATTGACCAGCCATTGGCACCCAATACAAAGCGACAAACCGTTGTCTAAATCCCCTGCAAAGCTTAGTCATTGAAACGTTAACTGCATTCATGCAAAAAATGCAGCAATGGATTGCAATAATGTCAATTTACACAACAGTAAGGCTTGCGGGACGATAGGGCTATCTTCTTATGAGAGCCCCACCATCATGCGAACAATCACCCATGCAGCCCCAGCCGCAGCCAACTTTTCTTTCTTCCCCCTGCTGGCCGTCCTGATCTGGACAGGCAACACGCTGGTCACTAAAGCCGCCGCCGTGGTGATAGAGCCAGCGGCCATTGCTTTTTACCGCTGGCTGCTGGCGGGGTTAGTTTTAACGCCGTTTGTATTGCGCGCCGTATGGCGACAACGCGCTATGGTGGCGGCCCACTGGCCCAAGCTCGCTTTCTTAGGATGTTTAGGAATGGGCATGTATCAGGGGCTGGCTTATGAAGCGGCAAAAACCACCTCGGCCATCCATATGGGCGTGGTGGTGGCTTTAATGCCACTGTTTTCCACCTTGCTAGCCAGCCTATTTGCAGGCGAAGCGCTCAGTGCATCGCGGCTTGGCGGCGTGGGATTATCGCTCTTGGGCCTCTTGATACTCTGCACCCACGGCCAGCCTGCCACTTTACTGCACGGCGCAGTGCAGCTCGGCGATGGATTAATGCTGATCGCAGTGGCATCAAACGCGCTCTACGGCGTATTACTGAAACGCTGGGCGCTGCCGTTATCAACGTGGCAGCAGCTGTATGTGCAGGCCGGATTTGGCATTTTGATGCTACTGCCCTTCTGGTGGCTAGCCCCCGCATCGCCCATCACCGCGCAAAATATCCCGCTGATTTTGTACGCTGGCATCCCCGCCTCCATCGGCGCACCGTTTTGCTGGATAAGTGGCATAAAAATCCTCGGCCCCGCCCGCGCCAGCCTCTACATGAACCTACTCCCCCTCTTTGTAGCACTAGCCGCATCCACCCTCATGGGCGAACAACTTTATGCTTACCATGCGATTGGCGGAACACTGGCGCTAGCGGGGGTTTGGTGGGGGCAAAGGGTGGTATTAAGCCCCGCATAATGGTTTGCGAAGTTCATGATAACTTCGCAAAGTCATCTTAAGACTTAGTTTATAGAGCGCATAAATAATCAATTCAGAAAACTAATCGCCGCCTTACCTGCTTTTGCTGCGTTAGTATAAAAGCGCTGCAATACTTTGAAATTGCTTAGCAGAAACGCCAGTGCATCATCGCCTTCATCCCAAATATCGGGGTAAACCCCGGAATTTGTCATTGCTTCGGTATCAAACATGGCGCGGAATGCTTCATCAGAGATGGCGTTTAGCCCAATCCCATCAACTTAAGGGCACTGTTGATCGTTAAACCTTAAGCGATCAACTTAGATCTATCTATTGCAAGGAAACATCGTAGGGCGGGTGAAACCCGCGTTTTTTCAGCATGACTCGCGTGTTGCACCCGCCCTACGAATAGCATATTGCTTAAGTTGATAGGATGGGCGTTTAGCCCCCTAGCGATTTCTTTTACGCTGGCGGCAGAGATGCCGTGGGCGGGGCCATAGCCTACGTCTTCTTCGCCAATTTTTTTAATTCCCAATACGGCATGGGCTAAAGGTGAAGACACTGCGTTGTTTTCTGTCAGCATAAAATGAATACCATGCCATGCTTTATCAATATCAATAATTTGCGCTGCATATTCGCCATCTAATACCGCGGCGATTTCTCCAGATTCATCGTATAAAGCATCTAATTCATCCTGCGGGATGGCTAAAAAATTACCGATCATTGACATATTAAATCCTTATTTAAAAATTCTTTTCTTGAAGCAGATAAAAGCTAATCCTATTTATTTAAAAACATGAAATAAACCTAAAGGTAGGCGAAGCAGTTTAGTTTTCCCACGCCACGAGGGCTTACTTGGTTATGACTTTGTTCAAGCAAAGCCATGTATTGCATACAAACATATTAGAAGCGAACTGATCCATATCGTAGCGCGGATAACACAAAACAAGTACCCCACGCCTCACCACCACGCATGAAAATGCTGCACCGGCCCTATTCCCTGCCCTACTTGTAATTGATCTGCGGCGGCAATGGCGGCAAGTAGATAGCTTTTTGCTGCGTGTACGGAGCTGGGCCAGTCTGGGTGTTTGGGCCGCAATGCGGCAAGGGCTGCGGATAATGTGCAGCCGGTGCCGTGAGTGTGTTGGGTGGGAATGCGCGCTGCTGCAAAGCGGGTGGCACCAGCGGTGGTGATTAGCCAATCGGGGCTTTCATTGCCACCTAAATGCCCTCCCTTCATAAGCACGGCTTGCGCGCCCATTTGCAGCAAGGCGTGGCCTTGCTCTTGCATCTGCTGTTCAGTTTGTGCCTCGGCGCAGCCTAGCAATGCGGCGGCCTCAGGTAAATTGGGGGTGATCAAATCAGCCAAAGGCAGCAGCTCATTGCGAATGCCGGCGATGGCTTCTGGCAACAGCAGTGGGTGGCCGCCTTTGGCGATCATCACGGTATCGAGCACTACGCAGGCCGGGCGATGTTGGCGTAAGCCCCGTGCCACGGCGGCAACAATCTCTGCATTGGCTAGCATACCAATCTTGACGCTATCGACGCGGATATCTGCCAATACGGCATCAAGCTGCGCCAGCACAAATGCAGGCGGCACGGCGTGAACGGCGTGTACGCCTTGGGTATTTTGTGCGGTGAGCGCGGTAATCACGCTCATGCCATAAGCGCCCAGCGCCGAAAAAGTTTTTAAATCGGCCTGAATCCCCGCGCCACCGCCAGAATCAGAGCCGGCAATCGTTAATACATTAACAATCATTGGCCACTCCCTTCTGCGGCAAGGCACTACAGCGTAAATAGATAGCAAGCCGAATCAGACCCGGAAACCTTAGTGCATTAACAATCATTGACCACTCCCTTCTGCTGCAAGGCACTACAGCGTAAATAGATAGCAAGCCGAATCAGACCCGGAAACCTTAGTGCATTAACAATCATTGACCACTCCCTTCTGCTGCAAGGCACCACAGCGTAAATAGATAGCAAGCCGAATCAGACCCGGAAACCTTAGTGCATTAACAATCATATGCAGCCATTTCCTTTCGTAAAGCTTGTGCTGCCTGCTGAGGGTCGTTCTGGCCACAAATGGCCGAAACCACGGCTACGCCATTCGCCCCCGCCGCACGTAAACCGGCTACCCGCCCCAAGCCTATGCCGCCGATCGCTACGGCAGGTAGGGATTTTATTTGCATCAGCGTGGCAAATTCTTCTAGGCCGATGACTGGGGAGGCGTCTAATTTTGTGCCGGTGGCAAACACCGGCCCCACGCCAATGTAATCCACCAAACCCTGTGGCACAGCTTTAATATGGGCGGCATTAGAGGTCGACAAACCCAATATTTTATTTGGCCCAATGAGCTGGCGAGCCATCTCTGGCACGATATCCTGCTGGCCCACATGCACACCGGCGGCATCCACCAACAGCGCCACATCGATATGATCATTAATAATTAAGGGAATATTCAATGGCTCTAGCGCGTTTTTAAGCGCCTGAGCGGCACTCACCCACTGGCGTTTTTTCCAATTAGGTGCGCGCAATTGCACGATGGTCACGCCCCCTGCCACTGCGGCCAGAGCGGTTGCCACCATGCCCTGCTCGCCACCGCATAGATCAGGATCTAGCACCAAATAAAGCGATAAATCAAAACAAAGTTTCATTCTTCTGCCGCCTTTAACAGAGCGGGCTGCATGACATACAGCGCATCTAAAAATGCGGGCAAAAAGGTGCCCGGGCCATCGCAAGCTGATTCGGCGCGCTCCCCAGCAATCGCCATCACGGCGCAGGCGGCGGCCACCGCAGCAAGCCGATCAGGCGCACCCGCCACAAAAGCCGCCACCACGGCAGATAAGGCGCAGCCCGTACCCACGACGCGGGTCATCAAAACATGGCCCCAGGGAATCGCCCATGTCACTTCGCCATCGCTAACGTAATCCACCTCGCCCGTTACCGCCACAATTGCGCCGGTTTGCTGGGCCAGCCGCTTTGCAGCAGCAATGGCAGAAGCCGAATGCGCCGTGCTATCTACGCCCTTGCCGCTAGCGGATTCGCCTGCCAAGCACATAATTTCTGAGGCATTGCCGCGAATCACCGCTGGTTTTTCTTGCATTAAAGCGTGCAAGGCATCGGTTCGATAGGCCAAAACGCCTGCTGCCACGGGGTCTAACACCCAAGGCGTGCCAGCCGTATTGGCCGCCGCTACCGCCGCTTGCATCACAGCAAGGCGCGCTGGGTAAAGCGTGCCGACATTAATCAATAGCGCATCGGCCATCGCGGCAAAATCGGTGACTTCTACCTCGGCCACGATCATGGCAGGGGATGCGCCGAGCGCGAGTAAGACATTTGCGGTGATGGATTGCACCACTTCATTGGTCAAGCAATGCACCAAGGGCGCTGCGGCGCGCATGCGTTCTAGCTCTTCGCCAACACGGCGCAAAGAAAACTGGGGGATAAGCGGGATGGTGTGCAAGTCAGACATTTTGAGTTCCTTGGCAGGCGCAGGCGGCCCATCAAGGATGGCCGACATCCCTACGCTGGCATTATCCAGATCAGGTCACGGGTATTTCTCAGCCGTATTCACTTACGGCACCCCGAGTCAGACAAGCATTTTGCGCATAAAACCAAGGACAAACAAGCATAAAAGATCAAAATTTTAATACAAACTGTCTGTAGCTAGGCTATTTATTGACTTGTTTAACCGCTTGCATGGCCAAATGCGCTTTCACTCGGCTTAACACCAAAGGCAGGCACAATGGCTTAGTCATATAATCTATCGCGCCTAATTCCATGCCAAAGATCTCATCCTCTGCTTCGCAACGGGCCGACATAAAGATAATAGGAATATGGCAAAGTGCTGGGTTGGCCTTGATTTGCCGACAAGCTTCATAGCCATCCATTTCTGGCATCAGGATATCCAATAAAATAAGCTGCGGCAGCGGTGTTTTAGCCAGCCTATCTAGGGCCTCTAAGCCGTTATTGGCGGTAACAACCCGAAATTCTTTTTTTAGCATGCGATCAATCAGCAGCAGATTCATCGGGGTATCGTCTACCGCCATCACCAAAGGCGCTTCAGCCGCCTGAGACTCCACCTCATCGCCGCTTAGCTTCACCCCATCTAATGCCACAATTAAATCCACCAAAAAACTCACCAAGGCAGAAGAAAACGCCTCCAGCATAGGCTTACACATTGGATCGGTTGGGCGGTAGCGAATAACGTTTTCTAATTCAGCGGCCAGCTCTGCTAGCTCTGTAGCGCCAATACTGCCTGCTACGGATTTACTGCTATGCAATAAGCGCTCGGCAGTGCTGTAATCTTTTTCCTCTAAGGCCAAGCTAATCTCCGCAATAATTGCGGATTGCCCATGAATAAATTTTCTAAGCATTTCCAAATATAAAGATTCTTTTCCTAGCACTCGCCGCAGGCCATTACTCACATCTAAGCCCGCAATATTTAGCAATTCCAATTTATGGGTTAATGCAAAAGATTTGTTGGCTACGGTTGCCGCACCATTCATCTTATTGGCATTTTCAGGCCGTGGTTTTATCCAGCGCAATAATGCTGACCACAGATCATTAGGCTCGATGGGTTTGGCAACGTGATCATTCATTCCCGCAGCGATACATCGCTCTTGGTCTGCCTTCATGGCATTCGCCGTCATTGCCACAATGGATACATTGGCATATTGCGGTAACAGCCTTATTTGTTTGGTGGCTTCCAGCCCATCCATCACCGGCATTTGCATATCCATCAATACTAAGTCGTAACTTGTTTGTTGAACTTTTTGAACCGCTTGTTGACCATCTTCGGCCAAATCAACGGTGAATCCTGCATCATGTAATAAATCGATGGCAACTTGTTGATTTAAATCGTTATCCTCTACTAATAAAATACGCGCACCTTGAATGCTAGATAAATCAATTTCTAGTGTAGATGTATTTAACAATGCAAAAGATGCTCTATCGTTAGCGCTACCCAATACCCGCATGGTGGTATCAAATAATTGCGAGGCACTTACTGGTTTAATTAACACATCATCAATCAGATTGGCGGGTGTTTCATTTAATACCTCATCCCGCCCATAAGCAGTGACCACCACTAATTGCGGTGGTGCTTGTAAGGCTAAAGATTGAATCGCTCTTGCTGTTTCAGCGCCATCCATCTGCGGCATACGCCAATCTAAAAAAACCACTGCAAATGGCGCGCCAGCTGCGTCGGCCTGTTTCACTTGAGCCACGGCGGCCTGCCCTGACATCACCACACTCGGCTGAAAAGTCATGGTGCGTAATAACTCAGCCAAAACACGGGCGGCGTCTTCTTGATCATCCACCACCAGCACGGCTTTGTTGCGCAGATCTACACTCGGCAATAAGGAGCGTGGTACCAAGTGGCTGATATTTAAGCGCGTAGTAAACCAAAAAACACTGCCTTCGCCCCAAACACTAGTCAACCCTACTTCGCCCCCCATCAGCTGGGCCAATTGTTTAGAAATAGCCAAGCCTAAACCCGTCCCGCCATATTTACGGGTTATTGAGGTATCGGCTTGCTGAAAGGATTGAAATAAACGCTCAATTTGATTTGCTTCAATCCCAATCCCTGTATCACTCACCGCCCAATAAAGAAGCACACCTTCATTGTTTTTTTCTAAAACTTTGCAAGTTAACTTCACACACCCTTCTTGTGTAAATTTAACCGCGTTATTTATATAGTTGATCAATATTTGCTCAATCCTTAATGAGTCACCGCACAAAGTTCTGGGTACATCAGCGGCAATATCAAAAACCAGCTCTAATCCTTTACTATTCACTTTATCTAGCAATAAATTAGCCACATTATCCAGCACTTTATCCAATTCAAAATCAAGCATTTCAATTTTTAATTTTCCAGATTCTATTTTAGAAAAATCCAGAATATCATTGATAATACCTAGTAAATGCTGGCCAGATTTTTGAATCTTTTCAATATAATCGCGCTGTTTGAATGTAAGATTAGATTTAAGCACCAAATAAGACATCCCAATCACCGCATTCATCGGGGTGCGGATTTCATGGCTCATATTGGCTAAAAATTCGGATTTCATTTGCGAAGCTTGATCTGCATGATTGCGCGCCCGCTCTAGCTCTATTTGCTGCACTTGCAATGTATCGTTGGCCAAGCCCAAGGCCGAGGTTCGCTCAGAGACTTTGGCCTCTAGCGCCTCTTCATTGCGTTTTAATGCATAAACCAAGTCAGTTTGGCTTTGCAGGGCATCGGCCTGCGCCTTGGCCCGCTGACGATGCTGACGCAACATGGCAAAAGCCAGCAATAAGGTTAGTAAGCATTGAAACCCCGTCAGCGTGCTAGTGAAAATAATTTGCTTTTTTACTTCGGCACCGCGGCCATCCACCACATTGGCAGAAGCAACAGCGGCTTTTAAATCCAACTCTTGGATTAAATCTTCTAGTGGAGGAGCAAAGCTTTGTAATAAGCCCGCAAATTGAGCTGATGCAATGGGCCGATCTGGGTAGGCACCTAGGTAATGATCCGCCTCGCTAACAAACTGATTTAATGCCTTGACTGTTTCAGAGAAAATAGGAAATCCCCGCATTAACTCCTTTGGCGCGCCTGCTTGGCAATTTATTATCCGGCTAACAAATATTTCGTAGCGCAATTTTAATTCATCAAGCGGCACTTTGTTTTTATCTAGTAAGTGCAATTCAAATGTTTTTTCAAATCGTTGATAATCTACATGTAATTGAATCAAGGCCCAAAGTGCGTTGTCATCTGCCCGCCCTAATGCGGTATTTAAACTTTTAAATTGAATTACTTGCAAAACAGCAATTGCGGCATAGACAGCGACCAAACTACTAATGATGAGCCATAGCAGCCGCTTGCTGTGATCCATAGCTCCCCCCTTATTGCATATTTATTTTTGAGAGTTGCCAAATAGATCGCGTGTAATACAGCTCTTTTTGTAGCTCCTCATGTTTATCATAGGGGTATACAATAAATAGCGGGCCTTTCTCCCGAATAGGCATAGGCTTATCATTCATTAGCCGCGCCAATACCACGGGGTAATGCGCCACATCGGAATAAGGTATTTCTACACGATAGTCATTTAGGGCGATCAAGGTGATTTTTTCACCCTTTGCTCCCGCCGCCGCTAATACATCTTTTAAAAGAGGCCCAGTAAACTTAACCGGCTTGTCATACCAAGGTGTTTGCGTAGTGAAACTAATTTGGGGGAGCTTTGTTAGCTGATCCATAGTAAATACAGCCTCTTTACCACGATTAGGCTGACTTACATTTCCAGAAACAGTAAGGACAACAGCCCCACCTGGGGCTTCTAGTGCAAATACTGAGCCACAAAAACAGCAAATAGCAAACCAGAGTGGCAGTTTCATTATTTAGACTCCAAAGCAAGCTCAATAACAATAGGGTGCATTTACACACTAGTATTGAATTGCCTTTCTTGCCCCCACAACACACAAACTGACCTGCTATTTACCTTATTCTTTTAATTCAGCAATCGGGCTAGTAAGCACACGCCCTGCTCAATTTGCTCGATACTGGCATGGCTAAAATTAAGCCTTAGTGTTGCAGATGGCTGCGGCACTGGATCAAAAGCTGCGCCAGGCATAATCGCCAGGCCTGCATCTAATGCGGTGCGCATTAGATGCATCGTATCTTGTTGGGTATTGAGTGTTAGCCAAAAAAACAAACCTCCAATTGGCTTTTCCCAATGGGCTTTATCCCCCAAATGGCGCTGTAAGCAAGCATGCATAAAATCACGCTTCTGCCGATACAAAGGCAAGATACTACTGACATGCCGATCTAAGCTACCATCGGCCAAAACTTGCGCCACAATGGCTTGGCTGAGGCGATTGCTATGTAAATCAGCGGCTTGCTTAAGCCGTGTTAGTGGTAAAACAAGCTCGGGGTGCACAATCAGATAGCCAAGACGCAGCCCTGGCGCAAGCGTTTTAGAAAACGATCCTTGATACACCCAAAACGCTTCTTTGAGCCGCGAGACAATAGGCTCAGGCGCAGGGCCATCAAAAGAAAGATCTCGGTAAGGATCGTCCTCAAACACCAACATAGAGTGCCGATCAAACGCCTCGGCCAAAGCCTTACGGCGCTCTTTTGAATAACATCGCCCCGTTGGGTTTTGAAATGTAGGCACCAAGTAAGCCAAGCGGGCATCACATGCGGCCAAAGCCTGCGGCAAGATCCCCTGTTCATCTTGCTGAACACTGACAAACTGGCCGCCAAATAAGCGAAACACCTGCAAGGCCGCTAAATAGGTGGGTGATTCAGTCAAGATTTGCGTGCCTTCATCCACCATCAGCTTACTGACAAGATCAATCCCCTGCTGCGAGCCATTCACAATCAAAACCTGCTCCGCCGAGCAATCAATCCCCATCGCCTTGGCACGTAAAGCCACTTGCTGACGCAGTGCAGGCTCACCCTCGGTTTGCCCATATTGCCAAATATCATCTGGCAACTGGTTTAAGGCATTTTGATCCGCCTTAAACAGGGCTTCACTGGCTGGTAAGCCCCCTGCAAAAGAAATAATACCGGGCTGTGAAGCCGCAGCTAAAATATCCCTAACTAATGAGGAAGTTAGCCGATTAATCCGTGTTGCAAACATAGCCCGACGCCTATAGGTCAATACACATGACCTATTTATGCACTAGACTCCGCTACTATGTCAAGCAACTAGGCTCAAGTACGCGCATCCATGACCAAAATGAATACAGACTTACTTAACACTGACCTGGAACTCCTATTTTATGGCTATCGTGCCTTTACGTCGCTGCCCGATGAAATGCTTAGCCCCTTACAACTGGCCCGAGTGCACCACCGCATTCTTTATTTTGTTGGGCGCGAGGCGGGCTTATCGGTTAATGCGCTTCTTGCCAAGCTGGGCACATCCAAACAAGCACTTAATCGCCCATTAAGAGAGCTGCAAGAAAAAGGTCTTATTCTTGCCAGTACAGCCCAGCACGACAAACGCGTAAAGTGCCTTACGCTCAGCCAAACCGGCATGGATTTAGAAGAAAAGCTATCCACTAGCCAGCGTGAATTACTGAGCCGAGCCTTCGCAAAAAGCCCAAAATCTGAAGCAGGATGGCGAACGATTATGAGTATTTTGGCCACAGCGCCTTAATTTAAGCAGCGGATCAAAAATGAAACTCAGCATTGTTATTCCTTTTATGAACCCAGACCCACAGCACTTCTCTGAAATGCTAAAGGGCTTGGCTGCCTGCCAATTTGCTCTCTTTAGCGCCGTAGATATCATTTTGGTAAATGACGGCAGCCAATATGATTACCAAACAGAAATAGCTGCGGCCAGCCGCTTGCTATCCATTCAACTAATTGAATTACCCTGTAATCACGGGGTGTCTTATGCGCGCAATATCGGCATGGCCGCTGCAACAGGGGATTGGATTGCCCTACATGATGCGGATGACATTAGCCTGCCGCAGCGTTTTATTGAAAGTGCCTTGTTTTTGCAGCGCCACCCAGAAGTCATTGCCGTATCGGGCGATATGCTGGTGTTTAATGAAGATGGCGAAGATGAACTAATGCGCTTATTTCCTTTATTACATCAAGACATCTGCGTGGATAATTTGTTTTATTGCGCTATGGCCCAGCCCGCCATGATGCTTAATCGTGCGCTTTGGTTAGCCAGTGGTATTCAATACACAGAAAAAATGGATATGGCCCAAGATTGGGATTTTGTGATTCGATTAAGCCAATATGGGCAATTGGCTAATTTAGGCCTGCCACTGGTGCGTTATCGCCAGCATATACGGCAGCGTAGTGCCGCAATTAATGGTGAATTTGCCAACATTCATGTACGTGGCATTTGGAAAGAACAACTCACACACTTAGGGGCCGATATCAACCCCACGCTATTACAAGTGCATGGGCATTTATCCCCCTATTGGCTTTGGCAGCTCTCTGATATTGCGCAGGCGTGGGAGCTTTGCCCTCAAGCGGTTAGCCATTGGGGCAATGAAATACTTCGCACTAATCAAATCAGCCAGTATGTAAGTAGCGCAATTTTAGCGCAAAAGATTCATCGTTTGCAGCGCCATTGGCATGCATGGAAAGCCAGCGGCAATCCGGCAACACAGGTGCAGTTTTTATTATAAACTGATGTTTCGCACAAAAACTATTTATCCACAGAAACACTAAATGCACGAAAAAAACAGCTCAAATATAAATGACCTTTTCAGTTTTTTTATCATGATTATGGTTTGAGCTTATACATAATGATTTGATTTTAAATGGGATTGTTTAGATCAATCAAAGAGCAAGGGTAATACGGCATTTGTTCGTGCTTTTGGTGTTTTTCGTGGACTACGCACTTTTTGATTTTACTGCGTAACATCAGTTATAAATACCCATTAACCGCCAGATTTGCTTGGAGCCGCTTTATGCATCAGCATCACAAAGTGAATTACATTGAAATGCCTTCCAGAGATTTAAACTTAAGCAAAGCCTTTTTCACCAAGGTATTTGGCTGGGCTTTTGTGGATTATGGCCCAGAGTATTGCGCTTTTTCTAATGAAGGGATTGATGGTGGTTTTTACTACGCTGATTTAGCGATTTCTAGCCAAAGCGGTGCGCCCTTAATTGTTTTATACAGCAATCAGCTTGAAGCGACGCAAAGCGCCGTATTGGCTGCGGGTGGTGAGCTAATCAAAGCCATTTTTTCTTTCCCAGGCGGGCGGCGCTTTCAGTTTAAAGACCCGGCGGGAAACGAGTTTGCCGTATGGTCGGAATAAGCTCCTCCTCTATTCAGAGCATCGCCATGCTTACTGCCCCTAAGCCCCATATGCCGGAAGCCGAGCGGGAGGCGCTTACGACGGCATTACAAAAAGCCCATAGCTATTTAGAGTTTGGCATGGGCGGCAGCACCCTGCTGGCGGCGTGGCTGGGCGTGCCGCACATTATTGCTATAGATTCCAGCCAAGCTTGGGTAGACAAAGTAGCAGACCAAATCACGGGCATTCAAACCGCCAGCCAAACCATGCTGCTTTTTGCCGACATTGGCCCAACCGGTGACTGGGGCTATCCTGACGGCACAGCAGCGCAGTGCCGCTGGCCAGATTACTATGCGCTGGCATGGGCTGCGGCGCTAGAGCCAGACTTAGTGCTGATTGATGGCCGATTTAGAGTGCCGTGTTTTTTGTATTCATTACTTAGGCTAAAGCCTGGTGCCGTTATCCTATGGGATGACTACGCGCAGCGCCCTGAATATCATCTGATTGAGCAGCATCTGGCCCCCAGCGTGTTATTTGGTGATATGGCAAAGTTTATAGTTCCTAGTCACATAAATACGGCAGGTATTCTTAATAGCCTGTTTAAGAATCTCTATTTAGTTAACTGATGTGACGCAGCAAGGTTAAGTAATACTCACCACTAAAAACACAAACAGCACAAACAGATACCGCATGACCATTACTTTTAAATTGACTTGGATAATTTCATTCAAGATCAAGTCGTTATTAAGCACCCCATCTACGCATTAAGATAAAAAGTAGCGGGAGGTTATCCCAGCTTGATCCGATTTTTTTCGTGTATTTAGTGTTTTTCGTGGATAACCAGTCATTGTGCATAGCATCAGTTAGTTAAATGCGCCCTTATAGGAATAAACATGGATCGCCTGACCCTTTACGCATTGGCAGCCAAATACCAGCTAAACGCGTCAGCCACGCAGCAATTGCATGCATTGAGCAAAGCCAATGCCGAAACGCTGACGGATCGCTTACCTCGCGGGATCGCAATGGCTGCGGCAGCAATGTTTGGCTTGGGGCTGATTTTTTGGATTGCCGCCAACTGGGATACCCTAGGGCGGCTGGGGCACTTTGTGCTTTTGCAATCACTCTGCGTATTGTGTTGTGTGGCGGCGCTGCGCTTGACTAAAGCATGCGTGCCTTTATCGCTACTCGCGCTGCTTTCTATAGGCGGGCTGTTCGCTTATTTTGGGCAAACTTATCAAACAGGGGCCGATCCTTGGCAGCTATTTGCGCTATGGGGTGCATTGGCCCTGCCGCTTTGCTTAAGCGCCCGAAGCGATGCGCTATGGGCCCCTTGGGCGCTGATTATCAGCACGGGAATTTCCCTTTGGGTTTATGCACATACCGGCCATAGCTGGCGGCTGCAACCAGAAGATACGCGCATTTTTTTGCTAGGCTGGAGCGCATCCCTGCTGCTTAGTTTTATGCTCAGTCCTAAAATGCCCTACTTAAAAGGCAGCGGCCTTTGGGCTTTTCGCAGCGCCATCACCCTCAGCAGCAGCATGATCTGCAGTAGCGCCTTCACGGCACTGCTGATGCAAGATACAAGCGCCCTGTATTACTTAGGCTTACTACTATTTGCCCTTGCCGCTATCGCCATGGCCCAAACCGCTTCTTTCGATATTTACGGGCTAAGCATCATCAGCCTAAGCCTAAATATTCTGCTGGTAACTGGCCTAGTCAAGCTGCTGTTTAACAATGGCCAGCACGACAACTTTATTGGCGCAATTTTACTAATAGGCTTGGTTGCCGCTGGCTTACTCGCCCTTACCGTTAGCACTTTACTGCGCCTATCTAAGCGCCAAGCAGCCCTTTTATGAGCCACACGTCTTTAGATCAACGCCTAAAACAAGCCATCGCCCTAGGGATTTTACCCAGCGATGCCCACGTTGAAAAACCAGAAAGCCGCCCTTGGCCCGTGGTGCTGCTTACGGCATTAGGTGCATGGCTGGCCGCGATTCCGCTCTTGATCGTAGTGGGGCTCTTGCTTGGCGACACCATTATTCATAACGTGGCAGCGCCTTATTTAGTGGGGGCCTTGGTTTTAACGGCCGCTGTTTTGCTGCTACGCGGGCAAGATATTCCTTTGTTTGTAGAGCAACTCGTCATCCCCGCCCTAATCGTGGGATCGGCGCTCTTGGCTTATGGCCTATTTGAGCACCTACCCAACCATCTTGCTTGCGCCATGCTGGCGCTGCTAGCTGGGGGGCTTACTTGGGCCATTTCTAGGCCGTGGCTGCGTGTATTACTGGGCGCAGCATCTGCAGCCCTCACCGGCAGCGCCATTTTGATCTGCATTAAAAACGGCCATAACAGTGACTTTATCGAGCTTTGGCTAGCCCTACACGCCCTAATTTTACTGTGGTTATTTGCAATGGCAGTGCAGCACACCTCATTAAATGACGGCGCAAAAGCTTTAATTGCTGCCGCTTTTGAGTCGTTTTTTACGGGCTGGTTGCTCATCGCTTTAGCAGGATTGGCTTTCAGCTCTGGCATGGCTTTTCTTGTGGGTGCCAGCCTAAGCAATAGCATTTTTGCTGAAATCCTGAGTGAAGTAGCCCCCCAATCGGCAACGATCAATAAGCTATTCGCCCCCTGCTCATCCAGCCTTGCCTTGGGCGCGGCCCTTTTGCTAGGCCGCAGCTGGCCCCTTCTGCGCCCCTATGCGGGTGCGGCGCTGATCTTAATCGGGCTGGCTTGGTTTATGCCCGCACTTGGCGCGGTATTTCTAGCCTTATCCATCAGCCTGATTGCCGGACGATTGCGCGTAGCAAGCACCGCTGGCCTTGCGGCAGTGTGGATTATTGGCGCGTTTTACTACCAGCTCAGTTGGCCTCTCGCCAATAAAGCACTGCTATTTATGCTGGCGGGCGCCCTGCTCGGCGCGCTGGCATGGCGAGTATTAACCCCTAGTAAAACCTCCCCTTTGGCCCAAACAACACCCCTCTTTTCTAAGCAAAAAATTGGCATTGCACTTTCAGCGATCAGCGTCTTACTTGTCGCCAATATTGGTATTTGGCAAAAAGAATCACTAATCACTCACGGACAGCCGCTCTTTGTCGAACTCGCCCCTTCCGATCCTCGTTCCCTGATGCAGGGCGATTTTATGCGGCTTAATTTTCTAATCCCCTTTGATACCCCAGCAGTGGGCGATTTAAGCAATGCATCTCGTCCCTTTATCATTATGAAAAAAGACGTACGAAACATAGCCACCGCCCAGCGTATCGACCACGGCGAGCCACTGGTAGCAGGCGAATTCAAAGTTGAGCTCAGCCCAAAAAATGGCCGCTGGGTATTAGTCAGCGACGCTTGGTTTTTTAAAGAAGGCGAAGCACCGCGTTGGGCTGCGGCCAGATATGGCGAGTTTAGAGTTAATCCAGATGGCAAGGCTTTACTGGTGGGCTTAAAGGGTGACGGGTTAAAACCGCTTTAAATAAATAAACTCCATAATAAATTTTTCAACCCTATTGCCATTTGAGGCGTCATTCCCGCATTGGCAAAAATACAGCGGCAATGGCCCCAATAAAAATATTTGGGATAACGTTTTTTTAATCGGACTAAAATTCAAAAAAACAGGCTGCTTATTTCAGCCCCGTGAATTCAAAGTGTATTTATGCTTTTTTAGGCCATTTACCTTGCGTTTTTTTACGGGCAATTGCATCAACCCTAACCCTTTGCGATTCAGCTCGCTCACGCTTGCTAGGGCGGCGTTCTTTATATGTAATACCCATTGTAGATAAAATCGCCACACCCCCTAACACAAATAGCAGCATACTCAACAGCAATACCCCAACCCCTTTAATGGCGTGCAACCACCACGGAAACTGATCAAAACGTGTAAATGCCGCAGATGGATTGGATGGCTGATAAGCAACGCTCAACGTGCTTCCTACAGAATATTCAGCCCATTGCTGCTGTTGCTCCACCAAGGTATCGCTACGGCCAGATTCATACTCTCCACGATAAGCTTGATCCGCCAGTAAATATTGGTAATTAATTTGATTTACAAAAAACGTCTTGTTCTTATGCTTGGATGAAATAAAGTCAATTTTCTCAACAATTGCCGTTGTATGCGGCCAATTCTGGCTTTGATAAGCCTGCCACTGCAAGTGTACATAGCCTGATGAAAAATAGATTGCAGCACATCCACCAATAAACAGAAAAATTGATAAAGCAGCGGAATATAAATCAAGAACATGTTTTTTAATTTTTCTCATAAAATCATCAATAAAAAATAAACCCAATAAAAAATTATTAATTCACGCCAAATGAAGCTTGTTTTTTGTGCGCGTTTACACAATGCAAAAGGCTATTGGGCAAAATAATTTCCGAATGGCATCTTGTCAATATTGCATTTTACTTATAACAAAAGTAAGTGTTAAGTAATGCATGTTTTCTATGCTTGCAGTTGCGTGTAATATATAGTTTCGATGTTTCACTGACTGATAGCCATGACTTTGTTAAACGACATCCTTAGCTCCTTCGCCGCAGCCTTTAATCAAGACAATCGCCTTATTAGCCTTCAGCTGGGCGATGGTGCGGCTTGGGGCGAGCAGCTTTTACCGCAAAAAATCAGCGGCAGCGAATGGATTAGCCAAGCTTATTGCTATCGGCTTGAATGCCTGTCTCCCGATAGCCACTTAGAGCTTAAATCTTTGCTTGGCTTGCCCGTGGTTCTGAGCGTTATCGATGCAAACGGTGCAGCAATAGAGCGCTGTGGTGTTATTTCTAAGGCAGAATTATTAGGCTCTGATGGCGGCTTTGCTAAATATGCATTGACCATTGAGCCGCCTTTTTCTTTATTACGCTACCGCCGCACCTCCCGCGTTTTTCAAGATTTAAGCGTAGCCGAGATTATTAAGCAGGTTTTAGCCGAGCATCAGGCGCTTAATCCCGTATTTGCCAGCGTGCAAACACTGGAGCTTCAGTTATCAGGTACACATTCCCCACGCTCCTACTGCCTACAGTACAGAGAATCAGATTTTGACTTCCTACTACGTATCCTTCATGAAGAAGGAATTGCATGGCGTTTTAAGCATTTAGCCGGAGATAGCCCGCAAGTTCAGCTGATTCTGTTTGATGACGTTTACGCCTTACCGGAAACCACAGATTCTGCCGTGCGCTTTCATAGAGCCGACAGCACGGAAGAATCAGATGCACTCACCACATGGACCAGCCAGCGCCAAGTAGGTAGCAGCACAGTGTCTTTAGCCAGCTTTGATTACAAAGCCACCACAGCAAACCAAAGCTTTGATGAAAGCCGTATCGATCAAGGCGATGGCGGGCAGCAGATTCAGGCTAGCCTTGAAGATTACGATGCCCAGACGCACTATTACGCCAGTGATGCAGAAGGCCTAAGCCATTAGGCGCAATTGCGTCAGCAAGCGCACGACAGCCAGAAGAAATCTTTTTCTGGCTCTGGCACATTGCGCAGCCTGCAAGCGGGTGAATGGTTCCGCTTAGAGGATCACCCCGCCCACGATTTTGATAGCGCAGAAAATCGGGAATTTGCGATTACGGCGCTGACGTTTACCGCAAACAACAACCTGCCAGCCGATTTAAGCCAGCAGCTACTGATGGCTGCCCCGAGCTTACTGGCAGCTTCAGCGGCAAAGGGCGCAATTGCTCCCGCTCCTTATCAAGTCGATTTCACCGCCCAAAGACGCGGCCAGCCGCTGACACCTGCCTTTGCTCATGGCCCGCTGAGCAAACCAAGCAGCCGAGGCGTGCAAACCGCCACCGTGGTTGGCCCTGCCGGTGCAGAAGTCCATACCGATGAGCAAGGCCGAATAAAAATTCAGATGCACTGGCAAAGATCAAATGAGCACCCAGAATTTGGCGCAAACCTAGACGATAAGTCGTCCTGCTGGATTCGTGTTTCCATGCCATCCGCCGGAGCAGGCTTTGGCCACCAGTTTATTCCGCGAATCGGCCAGGAAATTTTGGTGGATTTTATTGAGGGAGATATCGACCGGCCCATCGTTACCGCCGTGGTCCACAACGGATCTCATCCGCCTCCAAACTTTAGCGGCGCAGGCAGCTTGCCCGCCAATAAAACCCTATCAGGCATTAAGAGTAAAGAATTTGAAGGCGGCCAATACGGCGAGCTGCTGTTTGACGATACAAAAGGCGAAGTACGCACAAAACTATCTAGCGAGCACGGTAAAACCCAGCTCAACCTTGGCTATTTAATCCACCCGCGTACCGACGGCAAAGGTGAGCCACGCGGCGAAGGATTTGAGCTACGCAGCGATAATCAAGGCGCAATTAGAGCCAACGGCCTACTCATCAGCACCGAAGCCAAAAGCGGCGCAAGCGGCAAGCAGCTAGACCACAGCCCCGCGCAAAGCCAGCTGGAAGCCGCCCTCGCCTTAGCCCAAAGCCTAGGCGAAACAGCAACGCACCAACTCGCCGACAGCATAGAAACCGGCGAAGATGATCAAACCATCAAGCCAGACAATAGCGTAGGCGATAAAAAGACCACCGGCCATCTGCACCACCACGTGCACGCCAGCAAAAGCTTTGCAGCGGGTAGCAACACCGATAAAGACGGCAAGAGTCAATCCCAAGACCAAGCGGGCCAGCAAAAAATCATCCTGCTACACGGGGAAGACGGCGTGGCCATCACCAGCCCGCAAAGCCAGACGCTGGCTGCCGGAACTAACCTCGATCTGGTCGCCCAAAGAGACAGCAACCAAACCACTGGCCGCCGCTGGATTCATAATGTGGGATCACACATCAGCCTATTTGTGGCGGGGGTAAAAGAGCAAATCGCGCTAAAACTCATCGCCGCCAAAGGCAAAATCCAGCTACAAGCGCAAAGTGATGATATTGAAATCACCGGCGATAAAAGCGTCAAGCTTACCGCTATCAAGGGCAAGGGCCTTTTCAACGCCAAGCAAGAAATTCTACTCACCGCGGGCGGTGCTTATATTCGTATTAAAGACGGCAAAATTGATCTGCACGCGCCGGGCCAGGTGAGCATTAAAGGCGGCAGCCATGATTGGAGCGGGCCAGCAAAAATGAGCCCGCCATTGCCACAGTTTCCTAATACGGTATGTATTCCCTGCTTATTGGCCGCCATGAAATCAGGCAGCCCTTTTATCGCTTAAGAGGCAGATCAATGACAAATTTAGTAGAGCCGATTCAAGATTTAGATACGTTTTATGCCGATATTGCTGCCACGGCTCAGCAAGGATCGCTTTATGCGCTGATTGATTGCGCCTTTGATTTAACGATTCGCAAAGCATTGCGAAAAATGCAATCCATCGCGCTCTATCAAGAAACCGAATTAGCGGATATGGATGCTTATTCCCCCCGCCTATATTGGATTAGCAATGAAGCAGAGATAGAAAAAATCATCACGCTTTGCCAGGGCAAGCCCATGCTTAGCTTTATTCGCAGCCAAGCTCAGCTTGGCGCACTGAAGCAACACCTAGAATATTTATTAAAAGTCTATTGCGAAGACAATACAGAATGGCCTTTACGCTACGCCGATACGCGTATTTTGCCAGCACTATTTAATGTGCTGAATAAGCCACAATTAAACACCTTACTTGCCCCTCTGCATAGCTGGTTTATTTTAGACCGCTTTGGGGTAATTCAACGTCAGTTTGGCAGCAATCAAGCAGATTTGCTTTGGGGCAAAGAATTAGGCGTATTAAAAATGGACGAGCAGCAATTCGCCCAAATGCTAGACGCCGCAACAGCAGATTCTATTCTGGCGACTATTCAAGAGAAGCACAGCAGCATCTTGCTACCCTTTACGCTAACCGAGCAATTTAAACGCGTACAGCAAGGCATACAAGATGCACATGACGTGCAGCTAAATACCGCGCCAGAAATGCTTGAAATGGCATTATTGCAGCTTATGGGCGCAGGCGATTTAAATCAGTCTGCGGATTATCAGACATTAAAGAATAAATTAAAGGATGGCCAAGATTTAAACGAATCCATCAACCACCTACCCGCCTCATTCTGGCGCTAGGCAATGATTAATTAATTTATGCACTGTAAATACACTGAATATATATGTTAATTAAAATATCAATCCATTTTTTAATCACCACTCTTGCTCTATTGGCAATCAGCGGGTGCAGTAGTTATGAGCGTTTTCCTGGGCAGAATGAGATTGCTGAAAACAAAGCACGGGCTGCGGTTGAGTTGGAAAAAGAAATCCCGATGATTGGGGTAGGTACAATGTGCATTGGACACCCCGGTGTTTCCTACATTCATACCTCCTATGTACAAGAACCGTTTAGCCAGAATATGGAAGGGGGTGGTAATTGTGGTGGCTTAGTTGCTGGTGGCTATCGATTACCAGAGAAATGGCAGCCGGGAATGAAAGTCAAAGTACGCTGGAAGCCCAATGGACGTGAATGGATAGAAAAATATACGACAATTATGCCTTACACTAAAGCAGGGGTTTTGTATGTTCATTTCTTTGAAAATGATCAAGTCAGAGTTGTATCCTCTGCATATGCAGGAGCATCAAGCCCACGCCATCCAATTTCCAAGGATGCAACCACACCTCCTCCAGAGGTAGAACAATGAGCTTACTCGTCACTCTAAAGAGCATATCTAATAACGCTAAAGATGTATTAACACTTACAGAAAATTAAATTAATAATATAAAAACACACCCCCATTGTTGAAAAAATAAGGATTTAATATGGATATTAAGAAAGATATACCCGTACGTTTCTTAATTGCTGCAATTGCATTATTTACAATGAGCGCATGCAGTAGTTATGAGCGTTTTCCTGGGCAAAATGAAATTGCTGAAAACAAAGCACGGGCTGCGGCTGAGTTGGAAAAAGACATCCCGATGATTGGGGTTTCAACAAAGTGCATTGGGCACCCCGGCGTTTCTTACATTCATACCTATTATGTACAAGAACCGTTTAGCCAGAATATGGAGGGGGGAGGGAATTGTGGTGGCTTAGTTGCTGGCGGTTACCGCCTCCCAAGAACTTGGCAGCCGGGAATGAAAGTCAAAGTACGCTGGAAGCCCAATGGGCGTGAATGGGTAGAAAAATACACCACGATTATGCCGTATGCAAAGGCAGGGATTTTGTATGTGCATTTTTTTGAAAATGATCAAGTCAGAGTTGTTTCATCCGCATATGATGGGGCCTCAAGTCCAGATCATCCCATTCAAAGAGATGCTGTAACCCCACCGCCGGAGGTGGAATAATGAGCTTGCTTACCACTCCAAAGAATATATCCAATAACGCTAAAGATGTATTAACGCTTACAGAAAATTAAATTAATAATATAAAAACACACCCCCATTGTTGAAAAAATAAGGATTTAATATGGATATTAAGAAAGATATACCCGTACATTTCTTAATTACTGCAATTGCATTATTTACAATGAGCGCATGCAGTAGTTATGAGCGTTTTCCTGGGCAAAATGAGATTGCTGAAAACAAAGCACGGGCTGCGGCTGAGTTGGAAAAAGAAATCCCCATGATTGGGGTATCAATGAAATGTATTCAACACAAAAATGTTAGTTATATTTATTCTTTTTATGTTAAAGAACCATTTAGCCCCCGCATGGCCGGTGGGGGGAGCTGTGGTGGGCTTGTAGCCGCTGGGTATGACCTGCCAAGAACTTGGCAACCAGGGATGAAAGTAAAAGTACGCTGGAATAGACCAATCAAAGGAGAAGATAATTGGATAGAAAAATACACCACAATTATGCCCTACAATCAGGCAGGTGTTTTGTATGTCCATTTCTTTGAAAATGATCAGGTCAGGGTCATTTCATCTGCATACACCATTCCATCAAGCCCTGATCATCCCATTCAAAGAGATGCTGTAACCCCACCGCCGGAGGTGGAATAATGAGCTTGCTTGCCACTCCAAAGAATATATCCAATAACGCTAAAGATGTATTAACGCTTACAGAAAATTAAATTAATAATATAAAAACACACCCTCATTGTTGAAAAAATAAGGATTTAATATGGATATTAAGAAAGATATACCCGTACATTTCTTAATTGCTGCAATTGCATTATTTACAATGAGCGCATGCAGTAGTTATGAGCGTTTTCCTGGGCAGAATGAAATTGCTGAAAACAAAGCACGGGCTGCGGCTGAGTTGGAAAAAGAAATCCCGATGATTGGGGTATCACTAAAATGTATTGAGCATGACAATGTGGATTACGTTTCTTCATACTATATAAAAGAGCCATTTAGTTCCCGCATGGCAGGGGGAGGAAGCTGCGGCGGCTTAGTAGCAGGGGGATATCAGCTACCTCAAAAATGGCAGCCTAGAATGAAAGTAAAAGTACGTTGGAAGCCTAATGGTCGTGAATGGGTGGAAAAACAGACAACAATCATGCCGTATGACGAAGCAGGGACTTTATATGTTCATTTCTTTGAAAATGATCAAGTCAGAGTTGTATCCTCTGCATATGCAGGAGCATCAAGCCCACGCCATCCAATTGCCAAGGATGCAACCACACCTCCTCCAGAGGTAGAATAATGAGTTTGCTTGCCGCTCTAAAGAGCATATCCAATAATGCTAAAGATGTATTAACGCTTACAGAAAATTAAATTAATAAATTATATAAAAACACCTCCCCTATCGTTGAAAAACAAGGATTTAATATGGATATTAAGAAAAATATACCCGTACGTTTCTTAATTACTGCAATTGCATTATTTACAATGAGCGCATGCAGTAGTTATGAGCGTTTTCCTGGGCAGAATGAAATTGCTGAAAACAAAGCACGGGCTGCGGCTGAGCTAGAAAAAGAAATCCCGATGATTGGGGTTTCAACAACTTGCGTCACACACAAATCTGGCTATGTCCATTCATATTACGTGCAAGAACCTTTTAGTAGCAATATGGAGGGGGGAGGAAACTGCGGTGGTTTAGTAGCAGGGGGCTATAGACTCCCTATTAAGTGGCAACCAAGGATGAAAGTAAAAGTACGCTGGAATAGGCCTATCAAGGGAGAAGATAACTGGATAGAAAAACACACCACAATCATGCCTTATACAAAAGCTGGCACTTTATATGTTCATTTTTTTGCAAATGACCAAGTTCGGGTCATTTCATCAGCTTATGCAACTGCATTAAGCCCAGATCATCCAATTTTAAGGGATGCCCTAACGCCTCCTCCAGAGGTAGAATAATGACTCTATTTCCTACACAAAAAAAATAGCTGACAATGCAAAACAAGAACTATCTTTACCCCCAAACGTAGTTTTTGCACTTATCTGCACCGATAAGCCAACATCACCAATAACATGCCAATTAAAGGTGTCAATTGGTATATTTTTCGATGGTACGAATAACAATATGATACGTGATGAAAAAGATTACTCACACAGCAATATTGTTCGCTTATTTAAAGTACACAAAACCAGCCAACAAGAAGATATGCTCCTAAAAGATGGCTGTTATGCGATCTATGTCCCAGGTGTTGGTACACGATTCAAGGCCAACAAGGAATACAGAGAGACTGCTGATGGCAAGGCAATGGCAAAAGGTGGTCAAGCAAGAATTTTATATGCTCTTTTCCATGTTTATAATGCTGTTTATAAAGCAATAAATAACAACAGTGATTGGTTAGATGAAGAAGGCATTGCAAAAAAAATAGAACAATATAAACGCGATGTAGAACAGCAAAACAATTACGATCCACAAATGCGCCGTGAGCGGCCTAATCGTAAAACTTGGTTTGCCGATTTAAGAGAAGAATTAAATGCCAAATTGCAGGAAGTGCGTAGCGCTAAGCCTAAGCCAGCTATTCCTTTAATTAGGGTATCGGTATTTGGTTTTTCTCGTGGGGCGATTGAGGCGCGGGCATTTTGTTGCTGGCTAGATGCGGCCTTAGATCATGGCACGCTCTGTGGAATACCCTTAGAGATTAATTTTCTTGGCCTATTTGATTCTGTTGCATCGGTGGGCTTGGCTAATTCTGCAGCCGAAACCACACCGCTATGGTTTGCCAATGGGCATTTTGATTGGGCCTCAGAAACCTTAAAGCCTTTGCCTAGCCTCGTTAAAAAAACCGTGCATTTTATTGCCGCTCACGAGCTGCGAATGAATTTCCCCGTGACCCGTGTATTAGGCGGCAATGCCAGCGAATATATTTATCCTGGCGTGCATTCGGATGTGGGTGGCGGCTATGGCCTAAAAGACCAAGGGCGAGCAGGATCAATGGGCAGGATGCTATCGCAAGTGCCTTTATTGCATATGCATAAAGAGGCGGTAATAGCGGGCGTGCCATTGGCGCTTTATGAAGAAATGGATGACAAGCTTAAGAAAGATTATGAGCTTGATGCCCAATTAGCCGAGCGCTGGAATCTCTATATGGCCGCCGATGCTTTTAACGGTAGTTATGCAGAGGTGGTTCGTGCGCATATGACTTTGTATTATCAATACCGGCATTTCTATATTAATGGGCTAGAAAGCTCTAAGGCGTTTCAGGCGGCAAGCCCTCAGGATCAGGAAGATTTGCGTAGTTATAATCAGCTATTACAGGGCGATCTAAAGCTATTAAGGGAAAGGAAAGCAGGCGGCAGGCCAAGGCCAGCCATGGGCGATCGGCGCTCTGATGATATCAATACCCAAGAGAACGCGGCGCTTGCCAATCAAAGAGCGCTTAAGTTATCTGACTGGCGACACGCCCCAGATGCCATTGAAAAACTTGCGCTCAGCATTTTTGATCAAGCCCCTAGCAGCACCCTTGCGCCTGCGCTACAGCTGCTTGATGAACACGTGCATGATTCACTGTCAGGATTTTATTTGGCGGGCTACGTTACCAAAGAAGAAAAATCTGAGCGCCTGCTAGAAATGCAGAAAAAACCGCCCAAACCAGGCCACCCCTATGATGAAAAAGTTTACCAAAACACACAGGCAGATCCAGAAGTCAGCCAGCGATTAAAAGATAAGCAGGCCCTCAAAAAAGACAGCGAGCGCGTATTTACACCAGAAGAACAAGATAAGCTTAAAACGGATCAAATGTTCCCTGTATTAACCGATGCAAATGCCCCTGAATTACGCAATGGCATTATCACCACCCAATCTTGGACACGCAGAGAAGGCGGTGGCTATCTAAAAGAGCGGGTGATTTTTCCAGACTAGCGCTTGCCATTAAGCAAAAATACGCCGTCCACTCAAACACCCAAAGCACGAACATGCCTTTTGTGAAGAAATAGCCTTGGTGCGTCATATAGTGGCTAAAGATGTTTCAGCCAACGCCATAGCCTTAAGCCCTTAGCGCGGTGGCTGCGGTATTTTTACTCGCATCAATTTGCTTTTTTTAAGCTGAGTCACGGGATTCCCCGCCTCAGAAAACAAGAAAGAGTAATCGCTAGCCAGCGTGGCGTCCGTTCCTGCGATAGTCGCCCCCGTGTGGCAACTCAGGCAATTGATGTTCTGGTGATAGGTTTCCAAAACGGTATTCGCCACGGGTTGCTGAGCGACGGGTGGCTGGGCGTTTCCATCGTAGAGAGGTGCGGTCGCACCAGGATAAATGGGGGTGTTGTTATTGGGCCAAAGCACATTCACCAGTTGGTAATTTAAAAACACCGAGCTTGGATTAGCCGCTTTAATCGTGGCCCAAGTATTGCTATTGAGCGCGGCAATATTATTGGCGGTGGTGTTGCTGATGGGCGTGGTGCGCACCACCTGTACGGCCGCGCTATAAGGATCTTTACCCGCCACCGGCATTTTATTTTGCACGCATTGATAGTAATCGCTGGCCGGATTGCAGCTCAAATTGTAATAGGTATACCAAGGTAAGGGCGGGGCCGTTAGCTCGGTTTTGCTGGGTGCGTTATACACATGCTCAAACGTGCTCCACATAAACTGCTGGGCATTGGGGGTTTTACGAATAATGTGTAAGGCCACCAATCCCACCGTCACCTGCTTGGGAGGGGTATTGCCGCCGCCCGCCACTGGATAGCTCACCCATGCTTGGGATGTTTTAAACATTGGCCAGAGTGTGGGGTCATCCAGCTCTATCCATGCCGCTTTAATTTCAATCGCTCCCACCGTGCCATAAGTCGAGAAAGTTGCCGAGCCATCGGGTAAATTCAGCCCCTGTGTGGTGGCAAAAGCAGGCTGCTTATTGGCGATATACAGCTGGTTCTGATTGATATAGTTGTATTCATCCTGATTCAGCCGCTTTTCAAACAGGGTGAGATAATTATTCATTTTAGGCTGCGCGGTTAGCCACGCACCATTGGTACCCGCCTCGGCAATATCTTTTAAAGCAGGCACAGGGGCTGCGCCAAATTTAGACGTCAGATACAAACCTTTCACGCCAAAAGCTGATGTTGCCTTCAGCGTTTTGCTTTTCATCAGCGAACGCATCGCCAATGGCACCGCCTGCTTGGTTTGCCACGGCACCGGCGGTTTACCATCTGGGCGAAAAACCTCTGATGATTCTTTATAGCTTTCCCAAACCACTGGGCTGGCCGTGCCTGCCACGCCAAAAGCAGAGGCAGGCACGCTGGCATCTGGCTGCCCCGGTAGATTGGGGTCGGCTGCCCAGTTAAGAGTAATAAATTGCTGCCATGCCAAGTTGTTAAACGCGTTCTGATTAGTGCCCTGTGAATCGCAAGGAATAATAGGCTGCATAACGGGCACGCCCGACCAACTTGGGCAAGCCGCAGCGGCCGTCTTTGCCCCTAGCGCAAGGCAAGCAAGCAGCCAATCAGCACGATTTAATCTCAGCATGGCAAACCTCTCTTAGGCAGGGATAATATTAAGTAAGGCAGGCATAGCCGCTTGCACAGGATCACCATAATTAGTCAGCGTAAGGCCACGCAGCCCAAGCTCCGCATTGGCCCCAATACTCACTTGCAGATTGACTGAAGCGCATTGAGATGGATAGGAATTCCCCGGCACGGCGTAGTTAATGTTGTCGTTAAAGTTGCTAACAAGCACGGTTACATCGGGGCCAAAATCTGCCACGGGCAATTGCCCCTGCGGCCCCAATTGCGCTGAGCAAGTCAGCACCATGGGAATATTGCTTTGCCCAAGGCGAGCAATCGGCGCAATCAAGGTTGAATTGCTGACCAAGGGAATGGGCGTATTCATTGGATTGCTAACTGGGGTATTAAAGCTGGCATTCCAAATGGCAGCGTGGAATAGCTGTAGTGGCTGAGCGTAATCTGGTGGCACAGGTGTAGCCGGTGGTGTAACGCCAGCAGGTGGAGGCAAGACGCAAGCTTCACTGGCAGGTGCGGCCGAAACCGTTACTGGGCGCGCCCATAAGCCAATCGACATTTGCTGTGTTAGCTGGCCGCCCCACTGAATAGGCTCGCCCGATGCATCGGTAATATCGCCAATCGTAAACGACACCCCCGCCGCCACCCAAGACGCTGGCAGCTGAAACACCGCATGCAGCACAAAATTGCCGCCATTTTGTGGCGATGCTGTGGTGGCACCAAACAACATGCCGGTGACTGGATCGGTTAACGCTGCCGAGCCACGCACAATTTGCCAGCAATCCTGAGCCGAAGCATTTGCAGGTAGTTTTGGATCTGCCGGTAGGGTAAAGCCGCTTAAATCAGGCACTTGAATATACAAACCCGTTGGGTTAGCCAGCGCGGCTTTACACGGTGCCCCCGTTGCCTGCCCACCAATCACCTGGTTAACGGATTGCCCAATATGCGGATCACTATTGCGATAAGCCTGCCCGTATTGCGCGCAGCAAATCAGCGTTTGCGGCACGCTATTACCGCATACACGCTGAATAGTGGCACCACCTGCCAGCGCCATTTCTGTCTGCAAGGTGTTAGGCGTGCTGGTTAGATGCATTGCCCCGCCATAATTACTGCTGCTCCCCCGCACCGCAATCGGGCCGCTATTCCATTTATTAAGCGGATTATACGCAGGACGCCCCGTAGAAGGGTCGATCACAATGGCTTGAGTGGCTGGGTCGCGCAAATACAAATCGCTCACGGGCACAACAACTTGGCTCGAAGCAGGCGCGCCAAAGCTTAAGGTGGAGGAATACACATCGGCTACTTTTTGTGGGTCTATCATCCACAGCGTGTTCCAGTATTCTGGGTTTTCGCAGGTCATATCAATGCGGGTGATTTTGTCGCTCTGCGGATCGCGTACTACGCTCCACTCACAATACTCATCCTGCCAGCCACGCGGGCCGTAAGGGCCGTACATATGCAGCTCGCTATTCCATGTGGCTTGCGGGCAAAGCTGGGTGGGGATATTTTGAAAAGCAGGGATAGGCACCTCGGTAGTGCCATATTGATCGGCAATGGCAAACAATTGCTGTGCTGAATAATTATAAGGATTGGCAGGATAAGCACCTTTACCCAGATACTGGCCTAGGCGGTTTGGAAAAGCCGTCCAGTGAATTAAAGTAGCCGTGGCCGTGCTGGGAATCGTGGTGAAATTGGTGTCAAAATAAGAAGTCTGATTGTTGGCGTAAAGCAAATTCCACGGGTCGCCCAGAATCGCCTGAGCCGTAAACCCGCTGATATTGGTGTTCCACTGCAGGCTGGTCGCATTATCCTGAGCCGAATCCACTGGGAAATCATTAATAAAGGCAGGCGTGTTAAACACTACTTTCTGATAAGAATCGCATTGTGGCGCACTGCCATACCAAGGTTGACCAGAGAAAAAAGCCGCATCACCGGGGCTAAAGCTGCGGCCATTGGTAAGCACCATGCCTTGGCGGCAATAGAAAAAAAAACTGACCTCGGTATTAAGCTCGGCATATTCTCTAGCCACCTCCACGCTACCGCACGCTTTGGTGCCAATCCAGTTATCCCAACTAGCACCCTGAAACTGGGCAACATTGCTTGTTTCTATCCACGTATTTTGCATGACTCACTCCATTGACTCATCAAAAAGCAAACGTAGTCTTAGGCTTTAAAAACCCAACGACCATTGAAAAGCAGAGCAACTGAGCACTGGATACGGCACAAATCCCATACCGCCTCTGGCCCTTAGGTAAACTTACCAAACCCAAAAAATACTGACTAAAAAATTTCAAATAATAAAAACAGACTTACTCGAAAACCAATATAGATTTTAAGCAATACATTTCAATGAAATTATTAGTTATAAAAGAACGCCAAAGCAAAGAAATGAAAGTCTATAATAATATTCAAGAAAGCAAATGCAATACACAACCAATACTTCATTGGCTTCAAACACAAAAAAGCCCGCTAGCAATGAAGCTAACGGGCTTTTTATGCGCACAAAGCAAAGTGCGCTAAGACGAACGGAATTTAAATCATGGCTGAGCGGTAAATACTCAGTAAATCCAGCACATTCAAAGAGGCGCCCCCTACCAAGCCACCGTCAATATCCGGCATGGCAAATAGCGATGCGGCATTGTCTGCTTTTACGCTGCCACCATATAAAATGGTCACAGATTCACCCCATTCAGGCACAAACAGCGCCAACTGACGGCGCAAAAAAGCATGCACGTCTTGGGCCATCTCTGGCGTTGCCGCAAGCCCTGTGCCAATCGCCCAGACCGGCTCATAAGCCAGCACAAACACGGCTTTTTTTTGCATGAGTTGCAAAATAGCGTTGATCTGCTCGGCCAAGACCACCTCGGTTTTGCCGCCCTCTCGATCCTCCATCGTCTCACCGACACACACAATCGGGATCACCCCAGCAGCAATACACATGGCCGCTTTTACTGCCACGGTTTGGTTGCACTCGCGATGCCGATCACGGCGCTCGGAATGCCCCACAATCGCATAGCGGCAACCCAGCTCAGCCAGCATGGTGGCCGACCATTCACCCGTGCGTGCACCATGTGTGACCTCCGCCACATCTTGCGCGCCGTAATGCACGCCAGAGCGATTAGCCAGCCGCCCCACCTCGCCCAGATAAGGCGCAGGTGGGCATACTACTAGCTCAACTTTTGCATTCGCTGCGTCTGCAAGGCGTGGCAAGCTTTCCCTGCAGAGCGCAAGATTGCCAAACATCTTCCAATTAGCCACCACCATTCTTGCACGCGGTGCTGCTATATTCACTGGGCAGCTTACCGTTGCGTCTTGCATATCCATCGCTTGCATTATGTTTCCTTGATTAAACGAGCACCGCCGCACGGCTTGTTTGATGGGACAGCCATTGGTTTAATACTTCTTCAGCACCTAGCGGCAAATGCAGTTTCAATTTGGTTCTGCGCCACAGCATATCTTCGGCGCTTTTTGCCCATTCAAATTGCATTAAATAGCGCACTTCCGCCTCATAGAGCTGCGGCAAAATAGCCTCGCCTAAATCGGCCACGCATTTTTTACCCTTAAGCAATACCGCCGTGCGTGAGCCATAAGTACGAGCATAGCGCTGTAATAAATCACTAGGGAGCCATGCATATTCATGCGCTAAGCTTTGCATAAATGCTTCAAAAGTCCCATTTAGATCACCACCTGGCAAGGGTTTGCTGGCGCTCCATGACGGGTGCTGATTACCCAAATGGGGTGCAAGTAGATCAACAGCCTGCTCTGCCAGCTTACGATACGTTGTAATCTTGCCGCCAAAGACCGATAGCAAGCCTTGGCTAGCATCAAATTCCAAAGAGTAATCACGGGTCACGCTGGCGGCATTGCCAGAGGCATCATCCAATAAAGGGCGCACGCCAGAAAAGGTGGCCACCACATCCTTAGGGCTGATTTGCTGCTCAAAATAGCGATTACTCATCTGGCAAAGGTAGGCTATTTCGTCTTTATCAATACTTACTTTGGCAGGGTCGGCGTGGTATTCAACATCGGTTGTGCCAATTAAAGTGAAGTCTTTTTCGTAAGGAATAGCAAAAATAATGCGTTTATCAGGGTTCTGAAAAATATAGGCATCGGCATGATCAAATAATTTTCTCACCACAATATGGCTGCCTTTCACCAAACGCAGCGCATGTACTGATCTTTGCCCGACTACATTTTTAAGTACGGATTCCACCCAAGCCCCTGCTGCATTGACGACAGTGCGTGCTTTAACCGTCTGCGCCCCGCTGGCACCTTGTAAGGTGCAGTGCCATAAATCTTGTTCGCGCTTCGCCGCCACGCAAGCGGTTTGGGTGTACACCACGGCACCGCGCTCTACCGCATCCATGGCATTGAGCACCACCAAACGCGCATCTTGTACCCAGCCATCGGAGTAAGCAAAACCATGGGTATAGCCTGCTTTTAATGGCTGGCCCGAAGCATGGCGATCAAAACGGATGGTTTCTGTACCCTTTAAAACTTTTCGGCTAGCCAAATGATCATAAAGAAACAATCCTGTACGAATCAGCCACTTAGGACGGCCCTCTGGATCGTGCGGCATCACAAAACGCAGCGGCCAAATAATATGTGGGGCTAAATCCAGCAGCACTTCGCGCTCTTGCAGTGCTTTGCGCACCAAGCCAAATTCGTAATATTCCAAGTAGCGCAAGCCACCATGAATGAGCTTAGAACTGGCGGACGACGTATGCTGCGCCAGATCGTCTTTTTCGCACAGGCAAACAGAAAGCCCACGGCCAGCCGCGTCTCGCGCGATCCCGACCCCATTAATCCCCCCTCCAACTACCAGTACATCGTAAATTTTCTCTTCCACGTTTTGGCCCCAGATGCGGTGAACTTTATTGACTATTACCCAAAATAATACACAAACAAATACAAAACAACAAAATACTAACATTATACTTTCGTAAATGTTTGCTATGAAAAACCCCTACACAAAAAAACACTTTCTCATCGCGCAGCTTGCGTGGGCTTGATAAACTAATAAAAAGCAATTAATCCCCATTACCCACACTGCCCAGCCACTGAGAACCCCGCATGATTCTTAATTTACGCCAGCAAGAACTTTTGAAATGGGTGCAAAGAGAGGCTTATGTCAGCGTAGACAAGCTGGCCGAGCACTTTGATGTCACCCAGCAAACCATCCGCCGTGATATTCATCAGCTGGTTGAAAACAAGCTAGTACAAAAACTACATGGCGGTGTAAGCACACTATCTAGCGTCGAAAATGTGGCCTATGCCGCAAGGCAAGTGCTGCTGATCGAAGAAAAACAAAGAATTGCCGAGTTGGTAGCGGCGCATATTCCAAATAACGCCTCTTTATTTATTAATTTAGGCACCACCACCGAGGAAGTCGCCAAAGCGCTGCGCCACCATCATGGCCTACATGTAATTACCAACAATTTGAATGTAGCGGCAATGATGTGCACCTATCACGATTGTGAAGTGATTATTGCAGGCGGCATGGTGCGGGGGCGGGACCGAGGCATTACAGGCGAGGCCACCATCGACTTTATTAATCAATTTAAAGTGGATTACGGCATTATCGGCATCTCTAGCATTGAGGCCGATGGCACGCTGCGCGATTTTGACTTTAGAGAAGTACGCACCGCCGAGGCGATCATTAAGCAATCGCGGCACGTTTTTTTAGTGGCCGACCATTCCAAATTTGGCCGCCCCGCCTTGGCACGCCAAGGCCACCTCTCCCAAATCACCGCGCTATTTACCGACAAACCGGTTGATGCGGCGATGGAAAACGTTATCAAAGAATCAAAAACCCAACTCTACGTTGCATCAGCAGCGCCAAGTGCTGGCTAGCTTTTACTCATGCGTTTTTGTTGAGCGGGTAAAGAGATACCTGATTATGTCTCTTGCTCAATTTCATTATAAATATCGTCGGGCGGGTGAAACCCAATCCTATCAACTTAAGCAATATGCCATTCGTAGGGCGGGTGCAACCCGCGAGTAATGCTAAAAAACGCGGGCTTCACCCCATGTGCGCCAAGCAAAAAATAATGATATGAATCAGCTGGTTAAATCTTAAACCACAGAGAACACAAAGACCCACAGAGCTTCACAGAGAAAATAAAGCTCTGTTTTGAGCCTTTCTCTGTACCCTCTGTGCTCTTCTTTTACTCTGTGGTTCAAGGTTTAGCGCCATTTCATGCACAGCTCAGGCTCTATGTAACTTTAGTTAGAGCATATGGGGTTTCACCCGCCCCTGTATGCGCTAAGCAGAAATACTTGTGGCGTGCATGAGCTAAACCTTAAAACCGCAAAGTACATAGAGTTTCATAGGCCAGACGAAGTGGCATTTTGGGTATTCATCTGTGTTCTTTATGTTCTCATTATCTCTGTGGTTCAAGATTTGGCCCCTCATCACTCCCCGCTGAATTTCATGCTGGCTTTTAATTAGCAGAATACCCAGCACTTTTTTAGGGCAATTAGGCTTTGTATTGATCTAGAAATACAGCTCCTCCCTCTTCGCACCTTGGCTAAACATAGCATTAGCCCTTTTTCCGCCTATGCAAAAATATGATTTCAGCAGGAATTTTTATTTTATTTGTTCCATTTTGCATAAAAATGCAACAAACAAAAAAACACTTTTTTTGCTTACACCCCTTGGGAATGCTCGCCTTAGCGCTTTTGTAGTCGGAAAAGATCGATTACAAGCTGCGGCATTCCCTGATATAAATCATCGTTACAACGATTAAAATCAAAAATGATCAGAAAGTAACATTTACCGGCAACAGCCACCTTTCTAGTCTTATGGGCCACCCATCCGCCAGAGATACGGGGCCTTAAACACCAAATGCACACCAATTAACACATCGCTTGCCGCAAGATGCAAAGGGGATAAAAGTGAAAGAAAAATACATTTTGGCGCTTGACCAAGGAACAACCAGTTCACGCGCAATTTTGTTTAACCAGGCAGGCGACATCATCTCGATGGCGCAAAAAGAATTCAAACAAATCTACCCTCAGCCAGGCTGGGTTGAGCACGACGCACTCGAGATTTGGATTGGTCAATCTACCGTGGCACACGAAGCCATTACCCGCGCCAATATTGATAGCACCCAATTAGCGGGCATCGGCATTACCAATCAGCGCGAAACCACCGTGGTATGGAATCGCGAAACTGGCCTGCCGGTGTATAACGCCATTGTTTGGCAAGACCGCCGCACCGCGCAGTATTGCGATGAAATCAAGGCTCAGGGTTTAGAAGCATCCATCCGCGCCAAAACCGGCCTACCGGTCGATGCCTATTTCTCTGGCAGCAAAATCAAGTGGATTTTAGATAATGTAGCAGGCGCTCGTGAGCTGGCTAACGCAGGCAAACTAGCCTTTGGCACGATTGATAGCTGGCTTATCTGGAATTACACCCAGGGCGAAGTGCATGTCACCGATGTATCTAACGCGTCTCGCACCATGCTATTTAATATCCAAACCCTAAGCTGGGATAAAGACCTACTAGAGCTGATGGATATCCCCGCCAGCATGCTGCCGGAAGTGCGCTCATCCAGCGAAATTTATGGCTACACCCACGAAGCCACCCTAGGTAGCCGCGTGCCTTTATCTGGCATTGCAGGCGATCAACAAGCGGCGCTATTTGGCCAGCAATGCACCCGCCCCGGCATGGTTAAGAACACCTACGGCACGGGCTGCTTTATGATGATGAATACCGGTGTAACGCCGATCATCTCTAACAACAATCTCATCACCACCATCGCCTGGCAAATTGGCGATCGCGTGGAATACGCGCTGGAAGGCAGTATTTTTATTGGTGGTGCAGTGGTGCAATGGTTGCGTGACGGCCTTGGCATGATCAACAAATCATCCGAAGTGAATGAGCTAGCAGGCCAAGTCAGCGATAGCGACGGCGTTTATTTAGTACCTGCCTTTGCAGGACTTGGCGCACCACACTGGAATCAAGACGCACGTGGCTCTCTATTTGGCGCAACGCTAGGCACTAAATCAGCCCATATCGCTCGTGCAGCACTGGATAGCATTGCCTATCAAACCGCTGACGTTCTGAAGGCGATGGAAGCCGATGCCGGTATCAGTATTCCAGAGTTACGCGTCGATGGTGGCGCCAGCGTCAACCCACTCTTAATGCAATTTCAAGCCGACATTTTAAGCACAGATGTGATTCGCCCCAAAATCACCGAAACCACCGCACTCGGTGCGGCTTATCTAGCGGGCCTTGCCGTGGGCTACTGGAAAAGCATTGACGATGTGCAAAGCCAATGGCAATTAGATAAGCGCTTTAGCGCCGAAATGCCGGCAGAAACATCCCAGCAATACCTAAAAGGTTGGCATCGCGCGGTAGAAGCCACTAAGACATGGGCTAACCACGAAGCGGTTTGATTTTTTTATTAAAACCCTGCCAAGCTGGCAGGGCATTAAGGATCTACAAAATGACTCCATTAATTGCCGAGTTTATTGGCACCGCGCTCCTAGTCTTATTAGGCAATGGCGTGGTTGCCAATGTATTACTGAATAAAACCAAGGGGCAAAATAGCGGCTTAATTGTTATTGCCTTTGGTTGGGCAATGGCCGTGTTTGTGGGCGTATTTAGCGTGGCGGCCATTAGTGGTGCCCACCTTAACCCCGCCGTAACTATTGCCTTGGCTGTAGCAGGCAAATTTGTCTGGGGCAATGTGGCGGGTTATATCGTGGCACAAATGTTAGGCGGCATGGCCGGTGCCTTAGTGATGTGGTTAATGTATCGCAAGCACTTTGAAAGCACAGAAGACAGCGATCTAAAGCTGGCGGTTTTTTGCACTGGCCCAGCTATTCGCAGCCTACCAGGCAATTTGGTTTCTGAAATCGTCGCGACTTTTGTCTTGGTATTTGCGATCTTAAGCATGGTTTCACCAAAAATGTCACTCGGCGCGATGGATGCCCTGCCCGTTGCCTTATTGGTATTGGGGATTGGCGTATCACTAGGCGGCACAACCGGCTACGCCATGAGCCCAGCCCGAGATTTAGGCCCACGCATCATGCACGCCCTACTGCCTATTTCTGGCAAAAGAAACAGCGACTGGGGCTACGCATGGGTACCCGTGGTTGGCTCAATCATTGGCGCGGTACTTGCTGCACTGGCTCACGGTATTCACTAAATTTTTCAGCCAGTCACTTGATTGGCCCACTCCTCGCTTAACCAATGCGGCTTTTATGCCGCATGATAAGGAGCGCTCAGATGTTTAAATTTTTAAAGCCTGCACCCCATATCGCCCGTATGGACGAACAAAAAATCGACAGCAGCTATAAACGGCTGCGCTGGCAACTTTTCCTCGGCATTTTCTTGGGTTACGCCGGTTATTACCTCGTGCGTAAAAACTTCTCACTCGCCATGCCTTATTTGGTTGAGCAGGGTTTCTCACGTGGTGATTTAGGCGTTGCCATGTCCGGCGTAGCCATTGCTTATGGGATATCTAAATTTCTGATGGGGGCGGTTTCAGACCGCTCAAACCCCCGTGTCTTTTTATGCATGGGCTTACTCCTTTCTGCGGCTATTTTTCTGTTTATGGGCTTTGTTCCATGGGCCACGTCCAGCGTCACCATTATGTTTGTACTGCTGTTTCTGAATGGATGGGTGCAAGGCATGGGCTGGCCACCGTGTGGCCGCACTATGGTGCATTGGTGGAGTCAGAAAGAACGTGGCTCGGTCGTTTCGGTATGGAACTGCGCACATAATGTTGGCGGCGGCATGATAGGCCCGCTATTTATTTTAGGCATGGGTTGGTTCAACGATTGGCGTTCGGCATTTTATGTACCTGCGGCGGCGGCCATTGCCATTGCCGTATTGGTTTTTGTAGTAATGCGTGATACGCCGCAATCCTGCGGCCTGCCTCCGGTTGAAGAATATAAAAACGACTATCCAAAAGACTATAACGCTGAGCATGAAATTGAGCTGAGCGCCAAAGAAATATTTAAAAAATACATCCTGCCTAATAAACTGCTCTGGTATATCGCCTTTGCAAATGTATTTGTCTATTTACTCCGCTACGGCGTATTGGATTGGGCCCCAACTTACTTAAAAGAAGCCAAGCAGTTTTCAGTCGACAAATCATCATGGGCCTACTTTCTGTTTGAATGGGCCGGTATTCCAGGCACCCTACTTTGCGGCTGGATGTCAGACAAAGTATTTAAAGGCAACCGCGGCGCAACGGGTTTATTCTTTATGGGCTTAGTGACCATTGCCACGATCGTTTATTGGCTAAACCCAGCGGGCAACCCAACCGTTGATATGCTGGCACTGATTGCCATTGGCTTCTTTATCTACGGCCCAGTCATGCTCATTGGCCTACATGCTTTAGAACTAGCACCCAAAAAAGCCGCCGGAACCGCCGCCGGATTTACTGGGCTGTTCGGATACCTTGGTGGATCAGTAGCGGCCAGTGCCGTAGTTGGCTACACGGTGGATCATTTTGGTTGGGATGGTGGCTTTATGCTGCTGATCGGCTCATGTATCGCTGCCATGGCTTTACTGGCATTGACCATGCTAAACGACACCCCTGCCAACAAAACCAAACGTGAAGAGAAAATGCTTAAACCACAGCTAGCCAAAGCCAATAGCTAAAAAAGCTGTCATAAAAAAATGCCGCACTCTAACAAAAGTGCGGCATTTTTTATAAGGGCAAGCGCCACGGGATAGTGCTTTATTAAAACTATGCATTGAACGCCCTTATTTATTATTCCAAGCAACTTGATAAGACGGGGACGTCAGCGTAGAAACCTGAGCGTCTCTTATGCCTTCTTCATGCGCATTGACAATTGCCATATAGATTGCAATGTGCACCAAGGCCACAATAAACAAAACTAATAGATGTGAAGTGAACCGCATGATTTTGACTCCATTACGCCGTGTTGATCATTACACTGTAATAGGCAAAAACAGGGTTGAGTAGGTGTAAGCGACAAGGTGCAAAAGCTAAGTAATAAAGTGCAAAAAACGCGGGCTGAAGTGCTATATAGAAGGGAAAAGCCAAGCAAACCGCACGGCTTTTCCCTTGTTTGGGCGGCTTATTTTTGCAATAAAACCTCTACATAACGGCCCACACCTTCTGCTACTGTCAAGAAATCCTCATCGTAGCCAGATTCCCTTAGTAAAGTGGTATCCGCCTCAGTAAAGCTTTGATATTTACCCTTCAAAGCATCAGGAAACTCAATGTATTCCAGCACGCCCTGCGCCACCATTTCATCTAAAGTGAGCGCAGCTTTACCCTCATGGGCGCGGCAAGCATTAACCACCGCCAATGCCACATCATTAAAGGGCTGGGATTGGCCTGTGCCTAGATTATAAATGCCGCAAATTTCTGGGTTATCCATAAACCATAAATTGGCTTTAACCACATCTTCAACCGAAATAAAATCACGGGTGTGGCCGCCATTAGCGTAACCCGCGTATTCGCCAAATAATTTAACTTTGCCACTCTCTTTATATTGATTAAAGTGATGAAAAGCCACTGAAGCCATACGGCCTTTATGCTGCTCACGCGGGCCGTAAACATTAAAGTATCTAAAACCGACAGCCTGCGCGGTTAATTCATTCATGCGCTGGCGTAATACTTGATCGAAGAGCAATTTAGAATAACCATATACATTCAATGGCGCTTCGCAATCTGGCGTTTCAATAAAGCCATTATCGCCATTGCCATATGTTGCTGCGCTAGAAGCATATAAAAACTGCACTTCCTCGGCCTGACACCAGTCGAATAAGGCCAGCGTATATTGATAGTTATTATCCATCATATACTTGCCATTATGCTCCATAGTATCCGAGCACGCGCCTTGATGGAAAATAGCGGTGATTTCGCCGTCATAATGGCCATCACTGAGATCAGCAATAAAATCTTCTTTATCTGCATAGTGGCTAATCTGACAATCCACTAAGTTTTTAAATTGACCTGGCAGGCTTAAATCATCTACCGCAATAATATCGGTTTCGCCACGTGCATTCAGGCCCTTGATAATATTTGAGCCAATAAACCCTGCCGCTCCGGTGACCACGATTGCCATTTTTTATTCCTTATTTAAATGCAAATAGTGCCATTTGCATATTAACGCGTGGACACAAAAGCGTGCCCACCCTATATTTAACTTGGCGATGCCTCTTGTTCAATAACGCCGATGTAAATGCATTTTTTACAGCGAGCAATGCTCAATAAATACGCGGGTTTCACCTCAATCCTATCAACTTAAGCAATCTGCCATTCGTAGGGCGGGTGCAACCCGCGAGTAATGCTAAAAAAAGCGGGTTGCACCCGCCCTACGATGTTTCAATGCTGGCAATAAATAGATCTAAGTTGATCGCTTGAGGTTTAACGATCAACAATGTCCTTAAGTTGATAGGATTGGGCTCCATCCGCCCTAGACTATTGATGATGCGTTTGACCAAGAGACATCATCAGAACATTTAATCTTTGCCAATGCGTGTACTCAGCGCCAAGAATAGCCATGCCCCATGCGGCATCCATTGCTCTGTCCAGCGCCAACTATTTGCCATTGTGGCGATCTCTGATTTTTTAAAATCAATATCATTTTCATCATCCAAACCACTGGTAATGCCATTACATACGCCGCCTGGCGCGTTATAAAAGCCCACTTCGTAGCGTGGATTATTGCGCCCCCAGCCCTGCAACATGCAGGCATCAAATGGGTTTGCCCCCAAGATCCAATCTAGACAAGCTTGCTCGTACTGCGCCAATTGTGTGACTAGGGGCGCTTCTGTAGCAAAGATACGCTGCGCCCTTGCAGCAGCCGCCGCAATCGAGCCTAAACGGGCATTCTCACCCTGCCACCAATAACCCGTACCATTATCATGTGGAATAAAAAACTGCGCTTGACCAATATTCCCTTGTTTTACAAATTGCCGTGGATAGCCAAAAGGGTTATTTACGCTATTAAAGGTTATGGCGAACTCAAACTGGTAGGCCAAACGTAGTGTTTCTCTGATGCGCCCAGCCAAGGGTGAGGCGGGAACCACTTCGATAAAACGCATCAAGGCGATATAGGGCAGGCCCGCTTCGGCGGCATGGAAGTAGCTACGCTCGCCAAGGGCATCGGCGGTAAACCACCCCTCTGCCGTTTGTCGCTCCAACAGATTTAAAACTCGCCGTGCAGCTGCGTCTGCATAGCAAGCACTGCCGCTCACTGCCAGTAGCTCGCAAGCAGCGAGCAAGGCGCAGTAATCGTCAATAATGTTTTCTGTATTGTCACTTAAGTATTCAATATTGTGCTGCTCAAGATGGCTAAAGCCCAACTCGGCCGCCTGTAGATATTGCTCACGGGTAAATTCACCGTCACGGTGCAGTGTGGAGGCCCGCGCCAGCGCCGCAATCGCCATGCCGCCACCTTGGCGAAACGCCGCCTGATAGCTATCAAACTTTTCACCTTTTTGCGTTTTATACTCACAAATATCACGGCGGTTTTCGTCTTTAGACCACTGATCAAACACCGTCATATAGAAATAGCCAGCGGTATCTTGCATACGCAGTAGATAATCTGCGCCGTGCAGCGCTTCATCGGCAATTCTTTCATTAAACCATTTGGATTGCGGCGACAATTGCGCGTGGCCATCAATCAGATTCCACACCACTTGCGGCGTTTGCTGTGGATTCATAAAGTTAGCGTAAGACAAATGGCTTAAATACTTAGAGCAGTCTCCCGATGCGTCATACCAGCCACCATGCACATCACGGCGCTCTTCGCTACCCCACTTTGGGCGGCTTTTATCGGTCTGATCATACAGGCCCGTGCAGCGCTGGCCTTTGATGTAATGCACAATATCGGACAGAATCTGCTCAGAAAAAACCCGCTTTGCTACAGCAAAAGTGGCAGACACCAAGGGCGGGCTGATCTCATCCAGCAGCAAAAAATACTCACCCTCAACGGCCAGCGCAGAGAAATCGGCCACCCAATAATGCCAAGTTCCTGCACCCCAGTTATCCACCCCACCGCTTTTTTGTAATTCTCCAGCAAAAGCCAGCTCGCGCGATGCGGCGTGGTAGATGCTAAAACGGCGAGCTATTAAATCTGCAGGCGCATCAATAATGGCTTTTTTCTGCCCTGCCAATTCAAAACCAAGGTGATTTAAAAGTATTTTCATTTCTTATAGGCTCCCTTTTAGCGCTGAAACAGAATTGGAATTTAGCCAGTTGCGTACTGCCCCTAGCATCCCCGCATGATTGCCCGCCGAGGCTAATTCAATTTGCGTCATAGATTGAAAGTCTGGCAGTAGCTGCTGCGATACCGCTGCCCTAATATCTTGCAAAAATGGTGCGCCACGGCCAGCAATTCCACCACCTAAAATAATCTTTTCTGGATTAAAGGCATAAATTAAATTGGCGATGCCGGTGGCTAATAGGGCCAGCCAATCTGCCACCACCGCTTGCATCACCACATCCCCCGCGTCCACACGGGCAAACACCGCTTTTCCATCTAAGCCCAGCTCGCCGCTTGCGGCCACTGCCCGCCGTACCAAGCCCGACATCGAGGCTTGCGACTCCCAAACCTGCCCGCCGATATTCATATAGCCCCACTCGCCTGCGGCAGCGCGATGCCCACGATGTAAATGCCCTCCTAGTACAATGCCGCCACCAATACCCGTGCCAATCGCTAAAGCTAAATAATCTTGCACACCTTGCGCCGCCCCCGTCCAGCCTTCGGCCAAGGCCACACAATTCACATCATTTTCTGCCGTAACGGGCAGGCCAAACTCGGCTTCAAATACGGGGATCAGCGAAATGCCTGGGTACTGAGGTACGGCTTCCGCAGCGCCTAAAACGGTGCCGCGCTTTGGCTCAATCAGGCCAAGGCTACTGATAGCAATACCACAGGGTTGATATTGCGCCACCAAAGGGCGAGCCAATTCAAGCAACCGCACCAACAAGGCGGGGCCACCGTCACTAGCGCAAGTATTTTGACTATGCGCGGCGATCACTTCGCCGGTATTACTCACTATGCCGTACTTTATTTGCGTGCCGCCTATATCAAAGGCTAAGAGCTGGGGCATAACATTGTTCCATCAATGAATTAATTAACTAAATCTTTATTTCCCAATTAATTGCAGTTTTACCCCGTGCAATTAAATATTGATTGGCGGCCGAGAAATGTCCATTACCAATAAAACCACGATACACCGAGAGCGGCGATGGGTGGGCCGAGCATAAAATGCAATGCTGGCTGCTATCAATCAGTGCTTGTTTTTTTTGTGCGTAAGCGCCCCATAGCATAAATACCAAATGCGGGTAGCGCTCGGCCAGCGATTTGATCAAAACATCACTTAATCCTTCCCAGCCCTGCTTAGCGTGCGATGCGGCGCGATCCGCCTCCACCGTTAACACGCAGTTCAATAACAAAACCCCCTGCTGCGCCCAGCTTTCTAGATTGCCATGCTGTGGTGGGCTATGCCCCAAATCTCGGGCAATTTCTTTAAAAATATTAACTAAAGATGGCGGCGTTTTCACACCTATTGGCACCGAAAAGCTTAATCCGTGCGCCTCGCCAGCACCGTGATAAGGATCTTGCCCTAGGATCACTACTTTAACGTTTTCAGGCGCAACACTATTAAGTGCCGCAAACCAAAGGGGCTGTGACGGGTAGATAGTTTTACCGGCAGCAAGCTCAGCCGCTAAAAACGCATTGAGCTGCTGCCATTTTGCACTGACCAATACCTCGCCCGCTAAGGCTTGCCACGCTTCAGGCAAGCGCATCATGCCGCGGCTCCACGCTCGGCATGCACGATGCGGCGATGGTTTCTAAATACGGTGCGCTCAAACCAATCGCGTAAGGCTTCTTCTTTTAACTGCAAGCGAGCAGTGATGGCATAGCCTTGCCCACTCACTACACATGAAATAATTTCGGCAGGCAATTGCAAGGAAAAAGGCAGTATATGCGAAAGACTTAGCGTCAGCGCGCCATGAGCGCCCACCGGCAAAGCCGTAGCATCTAGCCAAGAGATCGTTTCTAAACTAATAACGGCCTCTTTGGCTGTAGGCAAATCTTGGCTTAGGTGCTTGGCAGTCCAAAGCAGCATCAAATCCAGCTTGGCATGCAAAGCCTCTTGGGCGTGATTGCGCTCATCGCTACTGGCTTCAAACTCAGCCAATACCGCCAGATAGCGAGTGGCTTCAAATGCGCTTTGCTGCAAAGTGGCATGCCAAGCAATCGGCAGGTGAGCAAAAAAATGTACGCCATCAGGAATAGGAAGCTGATTCATAAGATTTGAACCCAAATGTTGTTTTACAAATTATAACGCGGCAACCTTGCCATTTTGCTAGCAAATTTGCATCAAACGTCAACAGTTTCTTGCAAAAAGGCCTATAAAAACATGAGTAATATTGACTTGGACCTGATGTCATGCGCTACTTTGCACTGTTTTTGTGTTTAATGTTTGCTTTAGCTCGCGGCAATGAGCCTAGCCACGCGGCGGCCCCAAGCAAGGTGGAGAGTAAGCCTAGTCATGAGCCACCGGCTAGCCATGAAGCAGCAACTAAAGACGCGCCCAAGGCCAGTCATGAAGCACCCGCCAAAGCCGCGCCAAAGCCCAGTACTGCAGAGCCACCCGTCAGCGAAATACTCACCCCCCCTGTACATGCCGCGCCCCCACTGGGCAAGCATGGCATCCCCAATCCAAGCGTGAGCCATGCCCCAAAAAAACGACCAAGCCACGCCCCAGCGCATGGTGCGGCCCATGCACCATCAGGGCATGCCGCCCCTCATGAGGGCGGGCACTGGGCTTATGAAGGCAATACAGGACCAGAGAACTGGGGAGGAATGAGTCCTTCATTTGCTTTATGTAGAGAGGGCCGTGAGCAATCACCCATTAATATTACAACCAGCTACGCGCAAGAAATGGAGAAGATAAAATTTAACTACGGCATGACTAAGATTACCGTGGTTAACAATGGGCACACAATCCAACTGAATATTGACCCAGGCAGCTTTATTGAGGCGCTAGGTGCTAAATACCAGCTATTGCAGTTCCATTTTCACACCCCAAGTGAAGAAGCCATTGGCGGCATCCGCTACCCTATGGTGGCCCACTTGGTGCACAAAAGTGACGATGGCAAGCTGGCCGTAGTCGCCGCGCTCATTCAGCAAGGCGCGCAAGACAATCCTTTAATAGAAGCGCTATGGGACAAAATGCCAAGCGAGCATAATGAGACCCGCACCTTTGACAAGCTCACTTATAGCCCCGCCGCTCTACTCCCCCTTGATCAATCTTTTTATACTTTTATGGGCTCACTCACCACGCCGCCTTGCTCTGAAGGCGTGCGCTGGCTGGTAATGAAAAACCCTTTAAGTATTTCTGCCCGCCAAATTGCTCGTTTTAGAAAAGAATTCCCCATGAACGCCCGACCAATTCAAGCGATTAACGCTCGAAATGTGATGGAGGGGATGTAGTTACATCACAAATCATTGGCAACGAAACACACAAGAAATTACCTGATTATGAACAAGAGCCACATTACTGCCACTTAAACCAAGGCAGCTAGATATTTATTTTTCGTGTACTCAAGACTATTAAGCGCAACTCAGGCTCACTTGCCTTTGCCGCTCGTAGCAAAGGATCGCCGCAGCGGCGGCCACATTCAGCGATTCAATCTGCCCACCCATAGGAATCGTCAAGCGTAAGTTGGCTGCGGCTTGCATCGCTGCAGAAACCCCAGCGCCTTCTGAGCCAAGCACCAAGGCTAAATTTTGCGCAAGATCAACGGTGTAAGGCGGCACGGCCTGCTCTAGCACCGTTACCGCTACCGCGCCGTTAAAACCAGCGGCAAAAGCAGGCAAAGCCATATGCTCAAGCATATCTAAAACAAAATGCGCCCCCATGCCTGCACGCAATACTTTAGGTGACCAAATATCTGCACACTCATCGGCAAGCAACACTTGATCCACACCAAATGCCGCAGCGGTACGCAAGATGGTTCCTACATTACCAGGATCTTGCACGCCATCCAGCAGCAGGCAAAAGCCGTCTTTCCTTACGGCCTTTGCTGCGGGAATGGCGTACAGCCCCATAATGCCAGTGGTGCTGGGTAAATCGCTTAACTCGGTAAACAAAGCCTCATCCAAGACGATTTGCGGCACAGTAAACCGCAGCAATAAGGATTGCACTTCGGAGTTTTCTAAGGCGGCGGGGGTTAAAATAATTTTTTCAAGCAAGCCACCTACATCAGCCAATGCCAATAATAAATGTGTGCCATCTAACAGAGTTTGCCCTGTTTTGCGCCGCTCTTTACGGCTAGTTGCCAGCTTTAAAAGCGTTTTAAAAAAGGGATTCTGACGGGAAGAAATAAGCAGCATAGATAACCTAAGATATTACACACAACGACAATTTATCCACGAAAAACACTAAATACACGAAAAAACAAATGCAATGCGCATGATCTCTGCTCGAACAACTTTTCATTTTTCATCGGGATAACAAGATTTATTGATCGTATAAGTGGTTGATTTTAATTGTTTATTGTTAGGGGCAAACACAGAATGCAACTAATGCGATATCTATTGGTGATTTTGGGCATTTCGTGGATTACGCCTTTTTTAACCTTGCTGCGTAAGATCCGCAAACCAAGACAAAATCATCTTGACTGGGCAGGATGATGAGATAAAGCACGGCTAGTCAGCAAGCCAATTTGCTTAAAGTGCTGGTAATGTGTTTCAGCGAGGCTATCGCCCCCCTGCCTATCGGCATAAATAATTCCTACCGCTTTGTCACCAACAAAAATAGACATGGCGCAAAAATCATTATGCCCAACTTGCTCTCGAAAGCCGACGGGCAGCATTGGCTCTAGCGAAGCGGCGTTGCTAGGATTAAACCAAATACTCTGCTGCTTAAGCATGAGCCGCGTCAGCAAATGCGTCTCATCCAGCTTGATATGCAGCTGGCGAGCAGGATCCGCCGCATCTAGGCCATGGGCAAAGCGCGCTTTAATTGCATTTTCGCCCGCCACCAGCAACGCAAATAAAATCCGCTGCATACCCAGCCCTTCAGCCAAGGCCCGTACCGCTAAAGTCATAATTTGATTAGCCGGTGCACCTTGAGCACCCGCCAAATGTAAGGCCTGCATACGCTCAGCAAGAATATCTTTTTCAACTTTCACCTCCACAGGAGCAGCAAGCGCTGGGGCAGGTGCAACCGGCAAAGGCCACTCACCAGGCAGCATGGGTAACCAGCGAGCGGCAGGCCAGCCTTGTTTTTGTGGCTCATTTCTTGCGTAAAACAGCATCAAGCGATTAGTGCGCTGCCAAACATCATCCACACTGGTATTTAACACCTCCGCCATCTGCTGTAACAGCTTGGCCACCTCCGGCTGCCACCAGCCACGATCAAGCAGGGTAGCCAAGCGCAAAGTGGCGTGCTGTAGCACTTGCCGTGGCAAGGCATCCGCTTCTGGCTCTGCCAGTAAAACACTTAAGGCATGGGGCAAAGACCAAGCCGCGAACAAGGCATGGGCGTGGTCTCGCCCATGCGGAGCCGTTGCATCCGTATCATGTGCTAAAAGCTCCAACACCTCGGGTATGCGGCTTAGTAAGGCAGAGATAAAAATTTCATCTAAGTGCGCGTCATAGCGCTCCCCAGCAAATTCACGCGCCATTTTTGCCATAAAGCGGCTATCGCCAATCAGCTTATGGATTCGAGCAATGCTGCGCGGGTGGCCTTGTAATACATCCTCCAAAATAGGCATTTTTATAAAATGCTCAATAAATGGCGCAACGCCCATCAACATCACAATGCCATTAATGGTGGTGATATCCGCAGACAAACTGTTTTTTTGCCGCTGATTTATATAACGTAACGCTTGCGCAGTCAGCAAAGGATCTTTTAAAACAATATCAGCCAAATCTGACGGGTGGAGCCGATCTGCACGCCGCAAGGCCACCAGCAATTGCTCCTTACTGGATTGCAAAATAGGCAAGCCGCGACGTGCCCAATAGGCAAGCCATGCAACATTACTTTTTGCGGCGGTTTGAGCTAGATTTTCCATACTAAAAGTCGGCTGCCTTTCCAGTCTCCAATATTACAGACGCGCTCTGGAGGCACATTGGGAATATCAAAGCTATTGCTAATTAATAGGCTACCGGGGCGCATTTCTTTTTGCGCTTTTTCCCATAGCAAGCCCATTGGCTCGGGAGATAAATAAGCATAAACCACATCGTACTCTGCCAAATCGGCAGCAAAGGCATCGCCATGTTGCCAGCCCGCGGGGCTATTGGCTAAACGAATTCGGCCCAGCAACCAAGGCAGCCAAGCAAACTCAATACCATCGGCTTGCACATCCGGCCGATGGCGCACAAACCAAGCTAACACCGTACCCGTACCCGCACCAATATCCAACAAACGTGAGCCTTGCGGCACTTGCTCGGCCAGTTGCTCTAAGGCTTGGCTATTACTCAAGTACAGCGGCACGCGATTGCGTAACACGCCGCCAAAGATCATCCAGCACAATAAAAAAGCCGCCAAATACCAAAGCGGGTCAATTGAAAGACTAATCGCCAGCAATAACAAAAAGGGAAATGAAAAATGAATCAGGCTCCACCATTTTCTATCGTGCCAAGGTATTGCAGCAATAACAGAAAAAACACCTGCAAAAAGTGCCCAATAGAAGGCGGGCCATCGCAAAATAAACACGCATCCTGACGCTGCTAATATTGCACCTAATTGAATCAGCGCAAAACGAGCGGCCTGTGTCATTTACTCGGCTTTGGAATGGTGGCGATAGGCTCGGCTTTTTCTTCTTGACCTTTACCTGCCTGCTCACGAATATTGTTTTCTGCATCGTGATTCAAGACCACGATACTGATTCGGCGATTAATGGGGTTATAGATATTACCCGTGTCTAGCGGCACAACATCGCCATAGCCATTGACGCGCAATATTTTATTATCAGGCAGCCCCCCAGCCACTAATTCACGGCGCGACGAATTGGCGCGATCAGCAGAGAGTTCCCAATTGCTATAGCCATTATCGCCACCAGCAAATTTAGATGAATCAGTATGCCCAGATAAAGACACCGAATTAGGCACTTCATTCAAAAACTGGGCTATTTCTTGCAACATGCCGCGACTAAAAGATTCAAGCTCTGAGCTACCCGATTTAAACATGGGCCGATTTTGCTCATCCACAATTTGAATTCTTAAGCCTTCTGACACCATATCCATCTTTAATTGATCTTTAAACTTAGCCAAAGCAGAGTTTTCTTTGACTTTGCTGTCAATCAAAGCTTCAATTTTTTGTTTTAATTCAGAGAGGCGTTTTTTATCTTTAGTGGCTTCAGTAATCACATCGCCTTTCTTAACTTGCCCCGCTTGCTGGGTAAGATCATTGCCCCCCCCTTTAATCAAAGACGTAGCATCTCCTGCACCATCGCCCCCCGACATCGAGACTTTCAGCGGGTTGGCAAAGTAGCTGGTAATCCCTTTCATGGTTCCTTTGGATACCGAGCCTAGCAACCACATCAACAAGAAGAACGCCATCATTGCCGTTACAAAATCGGCGTAGGCAATTTTCCAAGCGCCACCATGATGGCCATGGCCACCTTTTTTGATGCGCTTTACGATTATGGGGCGTTGTGAATCATCGCTCATTTTGCACTCAACCTATCTGTGATTACTTACCCTTAGCACTCTTAACATGCTCTTCCAATTCTTTAAAACTAGGCCGCTCGTGAATGCTCAACGCTTTACGGCCAAATTCAACCGCAACTTGCGGCGCATAACCATTCAAACTTGCCAGCAAAGTCACTTTTACCGCCTGAAATGCAATACTCGTCGCCATACCCTGCTTCTCGAGTACCGTTGCCAATGGCCCAAAAAAGCCATAAGCCAACCAAATCCCCATAAAGGTCCCCACCAGTGCGGCACCAATCAACTCACCCAAGGCAGGAGGAGGTAGATGTAAGGAGCCCATCACGTGAACTACCCCCATCACCGCCGCCACAATACCGAAAGCGGGCAAACCATCAGCAAGCTTGGTCACCGCATCAACGGCCACGTGGGCATCGGCATGGTGCGCTTCTAGCTCTACATCCATTAAGTTTTCAATTTCCATTGAATTTAGATTACCCCCCACCATTAAGCGTAGGTAATCACATAGAAACTCAGTTAAATGATGATCGTGTGAAACAGAAGCATATTTGGAAATAATCGGGCTGGAATGCGGGTCTTCAATATCGGTTTCAATCGACATTAAGCCCTCTTTACGCACTTTTGAGAGAATCTCAAACATCATGGCAAAGAGGTCCATATAAAAAGGCTTGTTATATGGAGAGCTTTTAAACATCAGAGGCAAAGCAGCAATGGTGGATTTCATCCCTTTTGCGCCTTGCGCTGCAATCATTGCGCCGATCGCACCACCAAAAATAATAATCAACTCGGAAGGTTGCCAGAAAGTACCTAAGTGCCCGCCGTGTGCCGCGTAAGCGCCCAGAATACAAACGCACATGAAGATATAGCCAATAATGACGAACATGCGTCAGCTTCCCTGTGATGACTTAATAAAATAACTTACTTAAGATGCATATTAGAAGATTGATTAGAGTGCGACAACCAATCCGATGGATTAAAGCAAAATGATTGATGCTTTAATCTATTTTTACCAAAGTGCAGCTTGTGCACTGGCCTTTATAACAGGTCCAAAACTTTTTCTATGCACAGGGCAAGGTCCAAGGCGTTTTAGGGCCTCTAAATGCTGGGCGGTGGGATAACCTTTATGCTGGGCAAAGCCATAACCCGGATATAAAACCTCAAGGGTTTCAATATCACGATCGCGGCTGACTTTGGCTAGAATTGAGGCTGCCGAGATACACGCTTCCAATGCATCGCCCCCCACAATAGCGCGTCCTGCAACGGTTAAACCCTTAGGTACTCGATTGCCATCAATCAAGGCCTCAGTAGGCACAACAGATAGGCCAGCAACGGCGCGTTGCATGGCCAACATGGATGCATGCAGGATATTTAATTCATCGATTTCTTCGATTGAGGCCTGTGCCACCGACCATGCAATCGCGCAGGATTTAATGGCATCAAACAACACATCGCGGCGCTTCGCACTCAATTTTTTAGAGTCATTCAAGCCAGGTAAATCATAGTTTTCCGGCAGAATAACTGCTGCCGCATAAACCGCGCCAGCCAAAGGCCCCCGCCCCGCCTCATCTACACCACAAATTAACTTCAAACTTTCACCCCTAATACAGCGCAAACAGCATCGGCAGCCCGCTCGGCAGCATCGCAACGCAGGCTATGATGCAAATCAGCAAAACGATCACTTAATGCGTTCGATAAACGCTTATCATCGAATAGATTGGCCATTGCTTGTGCCAAGTTGTCAGGTGTGGCGTCGTCTTGTAGTAATTCTGGCACAATAAATTGCCCTGCCAATACATTAGGCAAGCTGACATAAGGTAGGCGTAATTTTCTTTTAACCATGCGATAGGTTAATGGTGATAGGCGATAAGTCACCACCATCGGGCGTCTTGCCAGCATCGCTTCCAAGGTTGCGGTTCCTGATGCCAATAAAATAACATCGGCAGCCTGCATAGCCTCGTGTGCGTGACCAAACATCAAGCGGAACGGCAGCTCTTGTGCGCCTTGCTTCCAGATTTCCCTCTCAAACAGCAAGCGGGTTTCGCGTGTCACAAAGGGCACTAAAAACAGCGCATTTGGATAGCGTTCAAGTAGTTTTTTTGCCGTTTCAACAAACAGCTTAGCCAGCATGTCTAATTCGCTTTGTCGGCTACCTGGCAATAAAGTAAATACCGCCCGCTGCTCGGGAATTTCTAATGCTTCACGCACGGCGAGCTGATTAGGCTCTGCTGGAAAAATCTCAGCCAGCGGATGCCCAACATAGCTGGCAGGAATACGCGCATCTCGATAAATTTTTTCTTCAAACGGGAACAGCAGCAGCATGTGTGAAACACATTGGCCAATTTTTTTAAGCCGCTCAGAGCGCCAAGCCCAAACAGAGGGCCCCACATAATGAATGGTGGGCACGCCTGCTTGCTTCAGTGCTTTTTCTAAAGAAAAATTAAAATCAGGCGCGTCAATACCAATAAATAAATCAGGTTTATTGGCCAATAATTGTTTTTTTAATTGCCGCCGAATTCTAAGTAATTCTGGCAAATGCCGAATGACTTCTAAGTAGCCGCGCACCGATAATTTTTCCATGGGCACAACGGTTACGCAGCCTGCGCTTTGCATTTTAGGGCCAGCAATACCAAAAAATTCAGCATGAGGTAGGCGTTTTTTAAGTGCCAAAATAAGCTGGCTGCCTAATAGATCGCCCGAGGCTTCTCCGGCCACCACCGCAATGCGCGGGCGGCCTTGAATATGGGATAGCTGCATATTAACGGATGATTCCGCGTGTAGATGCTGCAAAGAAATCGACAAAGGGCTGTAGCTCAGGTTGAGTCAAGCACTGCTCCTCAAGCATTTGACGTGCATCTACAAAAGGAATGCTTTTGCGATACAACGTTTTATAAGCGCGTTTAATATTAGTAATTTGCTCACTACTAAAACCACGGCGCTTTAATCCTTCGCTATTAATGCCATTAGGCACGGCGCGATTACCCGCAGCCAATACAAAGGGCGGTACATCTTGCGCCACTGCCGCCGTAAAGGCCGTCATTGCATGCGGAGCAATCTTACAGAATTGATGCACGGTGGTAAAACCACCCAAAATCACCCAATCGCCAATATCCACATGGCCTGCCAAGGTGGTGTTATTGGCAAAAATAGTGTGATTACCAATTTTGCAATCATGCGCAATATGCACATAGGCCATAATCCAATTGTCATTGCCAATTTGGGTTACGCCTTCATCCTGAGCCGTTCCAGTAGAAATGGTGACACTTTGGAAGATGGTATTGCCATCACCGATAAGCAGCTGAGTAGGCTCGCCAGCATATTTTTTATCTTGAGGATCGCAACCGATACTGGCAAAAGAATAGATGCGATTATTGCTACCAATGCGGGTATGCCCAGCAACCACAACATGGGCCTCTAAGCGAGTGCCCGAGCCAATAGAAACATGCTCGCCAATCACGCAATATGGGCCGATCTCTACATTATCAGCCAGCATTGCGCCATCATGAATAATGGCGGAAGGATGAATTTTAGACATTTTATTATTCTGCCAATTAGCGCTTAACATCGCGCTGAGCACACATCAAATCAGCCTCAGCAGCCAGCTCGTCCCCTACAAAGGCTTGTGCTTTATATTTCCAAATGCCGCGTTTATTGGCCGTAATTTGTACGCATAAAGTCAGTTGATCGCCAGGAACCACTTGGCGCTTAAACCGTGCATTATCAATACCCGCAAAGAAATACAGCGAATCTTCTGAAGGAGGTACTTCTAAGCTTTTATACGACAAAACACCCGCGGCTTGCGCCAGCGCTTCCAGAATCAACACACCAGGCATTACTGGGTAAGTTGGAAAATGGCCTTGAAAAAAAGGCTCATTAATGCTGACGTTTTTAATTGCTTTAATAGATACGCCTAGCTCCATTTCTACAACGCGATCAATTAATAAAAACGGATAGCGATGCGGTAAGCATTTAGCAATTTCTAAAACATCCATAATTTGACTCATTACTCTGATTCTCCAGCCGGCAACTGAGTGTGCCGTAGTTCTTTTTCAAGTTGCTTAATACGTTTAGCTAATTCATCTAAATGCCGCAAGTGCGCGGCATTATGTCGCCATTCATCGTGAGTTTGCATCGGGTAGGAGCCAGAATACACACCTGGCTCACGAATGGTTTTAGCCACCAAAGTGCCACCCAATACGGTAGTGCCATCGCAAATTTCTAGATGCCCTGAAATCATAACCGCGCCACCAATTTGGCAACGTGCGCCAATTTTAGTGGAGCCTGCAATCCCTACACAGGCCGCCATGGCGGTGTGTTCGCCAATTTCAACATTGTGTGCAACTTGGATCAAGTTATCAATGCGCGCGCCATTGCCAATCACCGTATCACTCAACGCACCCCGATCCACCGTAGTGCAAGAGCCAATTTCCACATCATTGCCAATTAAAACGCGGCCAAGTTGAGGGATTTTTTCCCAGTGATCTCCAGCCCACGCATTACCAAAACCATCCCCTGCAATCACGGCATTGCTATGCACAATCACCCGATCCCCCATAAAAGCACCGCAATGGATGCTGCTATTTGGGTAGATTAAACAATCCGCGCCAATCTCAACCTGCTCGCCAATATAGGCATTCGCCATTACGATGGTTCGCTCGCCAATATTTGCTCCAGCAGCAATCACAGCGCCTGGGCCAATCTGTGCGCTAGCCGCAACAATGGCTAATTCATCTACGACCGCACGCGGATGAATACCCGCTACAGCCACTGGCTGTGGATAGAGCAACTGAGCCACTTTAGCAAAATAAAGCTGGGGATCACGGGTGGTAATGTGCGGGCGATCAAGTGCCGCACTTTCGGTGGGGCGAACAATAAACGCCGCCGCCGAGCTGCTTTGCAGCTGAGCACGCAAACGAGGGTTAGCCAAAAAACTAATCTGCCCCTCGCCAGCTCGATCTAAAGAGGCCACACCAGAAATGACAACATCGGCACCATGGTGCTCACCACCTAGCAATTTAATCAAATAAGACAAAGAGAGCGCCATGCGTTTATTTATCCGCCAAAAGCTTTATCACCTTATCGGTAATATCAATTTTAGGATTAAACCAAGCTGCATCTTGTACGATTAAATCGTATTTTTCATTTTTAGCAATTTGTTCAATTGCGGTTCTTACGCGCTCTTGCAAACCCGAATACTCTTCATTACGACGCGTATTCATGTCTTCATTTAGCTCACGCGTCATACGCTGGTAATCTTGATTCATTTTGATTAGCTCGCGCTCTTTTACGCGACGATCAACTTCAGCAATGGCGCCTTTATCCATCAGTTGCTGCAATGCCTTGCCTTGAGTTGCAAGTCTTTGCACCTCAACTTTTCGGACGTCGAATTCTTTGTCAAGCTTTTTGCCTGCCCTTAAGCCAGGAGCTGATTCACGCAAGATGCGATCTGGCTCAACAAAGCCAATTCTTACTTCTGCAGCAAAGGTACTGGACACAAAGGCCAAACCCATTCCAAACAATAACGCACGTGGCCATTTCAACATATGTAGACACTCCTAAATCAGAATACTTGACCCAATTGGAACTGTAATCCGCGCTCAACGCGATCATTTGGTTGAGCATTAAATGGTGCTGCCCAGCTTAATTTGATCGGCCCGACTGGGGAGACCCAAGTGAATGCAACCCCTGCTGAATAACGCATTTCTTCAAGACGTGGGCGGCTACCTGCACCCCATACCGCGCCTGAATCAGCAAACACGCTTAAACGGGTTGAGCGATCATTTTTTAAGCCTGGAATAGGGAAGAAGAATTCAAAGTTATTAATAACACGCTTATCCCCCCCCATCCCATCGCCACGGCTATCAACAGGACCAACTGAGCCAGAACGGAAACCGCGAATTGAGCCTACGCCACCAGCATAAAAATTCTTATAAAATGGATACAGGCTATCACCATAAGAATGCCCATAGCCGCCTTCTACATTCCACATCAAGCTCATTTCTTTACCAAATGGGATAAAGTACTGGCTTCTAGTTGAAAGCTTGTAGTAATCGACATCAGAGAATGGTGCGGTCACTTCACCATTCAAGCTTAGTAGCCAACCGGAAGTTGGATAAGAGCCGCTATTACGTGTATCTCGACCCCAATTTACCGACACTGGGAAGGTTTTATTTCTGGCCCCTTGCGTACTTACAAAATCAAGCACGTGCTTCGGCGCGCTTGCATCCGCTTGAATTGCTAAGCTTTCAAAACCCAAACCAAAACCAACGCGATTGGTTTCAGTAAGTGGCAAGCTAAAGTTAGTGTTCAGCCCATAAGATGAGGTGGTGTACTGACCCAAATCTACGCGGGAAGGATCGGTATCACGGCGATAAATATTCCAGCCCACAGCCACACCATCGGGCGTGGCGTAAGGGTTAGTCACCGACAATGAGTAAACTTTATTCGATGAGCTGGAGTTGATTTCAGCCGCAAATTGCTTCCCACTACCCAAGAAATTGTTTTGCGATAGAGACAAGACTAAAACGACACCTTCACTTTGGCCGTAACCCGCTCCGATATTAAAGTTGCCCGATTTTTTTTCAGTAACGGACACATTCATATCCACTTGATCTGCCGTATCCGGCACCAAGGGAGTATCAACCACAACTTCACCGAAGTAATCCAATTGCTCTAGGCGCTGTTTTGAGCGCTTAATTTTAGAGCCATCGTAAGCTGCAGATTCTAATTGGCGCAATTCACGGCGCACAACCACATCGCGGGTCTGCGAGTTACCACTCACATTAATCCGTCGCACATAGGTTTTTTTGCCCGGATCAACGTAAAAAGTAAATGCAACTTTATTATTTTTTTGATCAATTTCAGGCACTGCATTCACATTGGCAAAGGCGTAACCCACATTGCCTAAAGCATCCGTGATTGCCGCCGTAGATTGATTAAGGCTTTCACGCGAGAAGGTTTCACCCGCATTTAAGGTGATCAACTTTTTTAAGACTTCAGGGTCAAGCACCGTATCGCCCAGAACTTTAACGTCACTCACCTCATACTGCTTACCTTCAGTGATGTTCAGAGTCAGGAAAATACCTTCCCTATCTTCTGAAATAGCCACTTGGGTGGATTCCACATTAAACTCAATATAACCACGATCCATATACCAAGAACGGAGCCGTTCTAGATCGGCAGATAGTTTTTGTTTGGAATATTGGTCAGCCTTGGTGTACCAAGTCATCCAGCCGCCGGTAGTTTGCGTCAACATATCAAGCAAATCGCCCTCTGAAAAGGCTTTGTTGCCAACAATATTAATTTGCTGAATACGTGCGACTTCGCCCTCAGAGATATCTAGCTGCACACCAACACGGTTGCGCTCTAATTTAGTGACTTCTGTTTTAACCACTACAGAGTAGCGGCCACGCGAATAGTATTGTTGTTTGATTTCTTGAACAGCCGCGTCTAAAACGCTCTGATCAAAAATACGCCCTTCAGCAAAATTTTGGCTTTTAAGCGCTGTTTTAATCTGGTCTTTTTCCAGCATTTTGGAGCCATTGACATTGATCTGGGCAATGGTTGGACGCTCATCCACAGTAACAATTAAAACTTGGCCATTCGCCTCAACCCGCACGTCATTAAAAAAACCCGTGGCAAACAAAGCCTTAATCGCTTCTTGGGCGCGATCATCATCGAAGCGATCCCCCACCTTTACCGGCAAGTAATTGAAAATCGTCCCCGCATCGGTACGCTGCAAGCCCTCAACGCGGATATCGCGAATCACGAATGGCTCAACCGCCCAACTAGGAAAGGCAACACCGGCAAGCGCCGCTGCTAACAACAAGTTTATCGATTTTAATTTCATTATTCTGAAGAGTCACTAATGAGTTAGCAGGCATGCCACAAGCTCAGCCCACACGACGTTAAAAAAATTAAAAACCCGATTTACAATTGTAAAACTTGGTTTCAATAGGACTTATCACTGCGATTTGCGAGGTGCTGTTAGCTGGGAAAAAGTCGATAGATGTCGTTGTAAAGCGCTAGGGACATTAAACCCAGTAATAACGCTATTCCGACGCGCTGGCCAAATTCTTCAGCCTGAAGCGGCAACCGCCGCCCCGTCAAAAATTCTACCGTATGATACATCAAATGCCCACCATCAAGCACCGGCAAGGGCAGTAGGTTTAAAACCCCCAAACTAATACTAATAATGCATAGATATTCAAGAAAAGCATTTAAACCCAAACGCGCACTATCACCTGCATAAGTTGCGATGGTAATTGGGCCACTCACTTGCTTAACCGAAACCAAACCGGTGAGCATTTTCCAGAACATAACCACCGTAAGCCGGCTACCCTGCCAGGTTTTATCTACCGCATATTGCAGGCCTTCAAACAGGCCAAATTGGCGCACTATTTTTTGGTTTTTCCACGCGGCCTCATCGGCCAAAGGGGCAAGCCCAAGCTTGCCAACGGTGTGGCCATTTTCAACGACCGCCTGAGGAAAGACTGTTTGTTCAAGTACTTGCCCATTGCGCTTCCAGCTCATCACCAAGGCTTGCTTGGCTGATGCCGACACTTTGGCCTGCACATCGCCCCACCCTCGTAACGGCACACCATTAATAGCTAGCAGTTCGTCCCCTACCTTAATACCCGCCTGATCTGCTGCGCTTTTAGCCATGACTTGAGCAATACGCAAGCTCAAAGGAACTGGAGATATACCAATGCGCGCCAAGAGCTGCTGATCAATTTCATCCTTACTTAAATGGCTTAAATCCAGTGCAATATCACGCGCTGATCCATCAATGGATCGAAGCTGCAAGGGTACTGTTACCGCGTTACCACTGTGTTCTAACAGCCCTAACTGCAACTCATCCCAGCTAAAAACGGGGGCGCCAGACAAAGAAATAACTTCATCGCCCTTGGTAAAGCCTGCTTTTTCAGCCATAGATGCAGGGCTAACAAAACCAATCACCGGCTTTAATGCCTCTACACCAGATAGAGATAGGCCCCAATAAAGCAAAATTGCGAGCAAAAAATTAGCCAGCGGGCCGGCAATGACAATCGCCATCTTGGCCAAAGGAGGACGACGATTAAACGCCCGATGCAGCTCAGCAGCGGCAATCGGCTCGCCTTCTCGCTCATCCAGCATGCTGACATAACCACCCAGTGGAAACATGCCAATTTTCCACAGCGTTTCACCACGCTGCCACTGCCAAAGCGTTTTGCCAAAACCAATAGAAAACACCAACACTTTTACACCGCAGCTTTTCGCAACGCGATAATGCCCGTACTCATGCACAGACACCAATAAGCCCATCGCAATCACAAAGGCCAGCAAAGTAATCAGCATGAATGCCCCTGTAGCCAAGCCCGAGCAGCCATCCGCGCCGCTTGATCCGCACCAAGCAAGGCCTCAAGCGATTCGGCAGAGCTAGTCGCAACGCACTGCCCCAATACCGATTCAATCAAAACGGGAATATCCGTAAAGCGTAGCGCTTTATTTAAAAAGCCATCCACAGCCACTTCATTTGCGGCATTTAAAATAGCGGGCGCAGCGCCTCCTACTGCCAAGGCATCAAAAGCCAATTGTAAACAGGGGAAACGAGTAAGATCTGGCGCCTCAAAATCTAGGCGACCAACACTAAAGAAATCGAGCGATGGAACCCCTGCCTCAATGCGCTCTGGATAAGCCAAACCATAGCTAATCGGTGTACGCATATCGGGGTTGCCTAATTGCGCTAATACCGAGCCATCCATGTATTCCACCATGGAATGCACCACACTTTGCGGGTGCACAATGACAGCGATATCATTTTTGTCGGGGGCATTGAATAACCAGCGGGCCTCAATCACCTCAAGGCCTTTATTCATCAGCGATGCAGAATCAACAGAAATCTTGCGCCCCATAGACCAATTAGGATGTTTACAGGCTTGCTCAGGGGTTACAAAAGCTAATTCTTGCGCTGCCATAGTGCGAAATGGCCCACCAGAAGCGGTGAGTAAAATGCGTTTCACCCCTACATTTTGCAAGCAATCTGCGTATGGATTTTCACGATAGGCCTGAGGTAGCACTTGGTAGATGGCATTATGTTCGCTATCAATCGGCAAGAGTTCTGCACCGGATTCGCGCACCGCATTCATAAACAAAGCACCCGCCAAGACCAAAGTTTCTTTATTGGCTAGCAAAACACGCTTACCTGCCTTGGCTGCATTCAGCGTTGGACGCATGCCTGCTGCACCAACGATGGCGGCCATAACGGAATCTACTTCGCTTGCAGTTGAAACATCACTGAGCGCCGCTTCGCCCCATAACACCTCGGTGACCGAGCCACGATCTTTAAGCATGGTGGCGAGCTGCTGGGCAGAAGAAGCATCTAAAACCACGGCATAGCGTGGTTTAAATTGCACACATTGTTGCGCAAGCTTTTCTAGCTGACTGGCCCCCGTTAGAGCAAAAACTTCATAACGCTCTGGATAGCGCGCCAGCACATCGAGGGTATTAACCCCGATGCTGCCTGTTGCGCCAAGAATAGTAATGATTTGTTTAGAGGGCATGATGATATGGCCTTGCGCTTTATTGGTCGGCTAAAAAAACCGACGCCATCTAAGACATAGACATAAGCTAACAAAACTTATTGACTAGGAAGCAATAATTTCCAGCAGACTAAACCGAAATTAAGTGTATCAAACACCTCGCCTCCAATTTTGCATGCTAGAAATAATGATCTAATGAATTAACAATAAGAAATGCTGCTCAGCATAGAGTGAATTCAATACGCCAAAACAATGTCAAATAAATATTGGTCATTCAAATGATTCCCCACAAAAAAAGGGCGCGAAGTTTGAATTTAGAACAAATAAAAAGCAAGGTAGATCGCTGCAGCTACCGGCAAGATGGCCAATAAACTATCAACTCTATCCATTACCCCACCGTGGCCCGGCAATAAATTACTACTGTCTTTTATGCCAATTTGCCGCTTAAATAGAGACTCTAATAAATCCCCCATCACGCTCACGGCAGTTAATACAGCAGCAATAAGCATCCAATATACTAAAGACAATGATTCACCATGCGTAAATATTTGCTTAGGTAAGAAATAAACATAAATCATTACGCCAACGACACCGCCAACCACCCCTTCCCAGCTTTTTCCTGGGCTAATTTTTGGTGCTAATTTATGCTTACCAAAAGCCTTGCCAGCAAAATAAGCGGCGGAATCTGCCACCCATGCAATGGCCAGTACGGCAAGTAAAGCCCAAGGGCCCGCGCCACGCAGTACGATCATTGCCAAACCAGCGGGCAATAATAAGGCCCAGCCCAATAAAGCATTTAAATTACCCGCGGCAGCCAATGGCCATTTTTTATTTAACCATACAGGATTAATAAACAACCAAAAGAAACTAGAGCCCAGCATTAAGCCAAGCAATAGTGAAGGGGAATAAATAAGGCGGCAAAGCACAGCAAACAACAAGCCCGTTAATAATGGGTATATTTTAGCGATAAGACCTTGCATGCCCGACAAGCGCTGCCATTCCCAACTGGCCGTAACCATAATCAGCCCGCAAAATGCAATCCACGCTAAATAACCAATTGATCCTGCTTGAGGCAAATAGAAAATAGCCGCCAACAATAATGGCAGCAGCAATAAGGCAGTAATAACGCGTGTTTTTAACATGGGGACTGAAGTTGTTCGCTAATACGACCAAAGCGGCGTTCACGGCCATGATACCAATCAATAGCGACAGTTAATGCCTGACGATCAAAATCAGGCCATAGCATATCGCTGAAATATAATTCGGTATAGGCTAACTGCCAGAGCAGGAAATTACTAATTCGTTGCTCGCCACCGGTGCGGATAAATAAATCTGGCTCTGGCGCATAGGCCATTGCCAAATAAGGAGATAAATCTTCTTCAGTAAAGGTCGTGGCTAAATCAGGACGATCGGCCAATAGACGATGCGTGGCATGCATCACATCCCATCGCCCGCCATAATCTGCGGCAATGGATAGCGTTAAGCCAGTGTTATCTGCCGTTTTTATTTCTGCAGCGTCAATCAAAGCAATTAATTCAGGACTAAAGTGCTCCCGATTGCCAATGATTTTTAAGCGGATATTATTATCGTGCATGCGGGTGATTTCACCACTTAGCACTTTAAGGAAAAGCCCCATTAAGAATGAAACTTCATCCTGAGGGCGACGCCAGTTTTCATTACTAAATGCAAATACGGTTAAATAACCTACACCCAAAGCATCACAGGCACGTACGGTTTCACGTAACGCTTCAACGCCACGCTTGTGCCCAAAAATACGCGGCATCATGCGTTTTTTAGCCCAGCGGCCATTGCCATCCATAATCACAGCAATATGACGCGGGACCGCGGCAATTTCTTGCGGTATTTCTTTTGTTGAACTACTGAATATGGCCACACCCAACCCCTTGCGTTTATTGGCCAATGCAAAAATTACATTGGCCAATAAATGATTACATCGTCATGAGTTCTTTTTCTTTTTCTGCCAACAAACGATCTATTTCAATAACATAGCGGTCAGTCAGTTTTTGCACCTCATCCGTACCACGACGCTCATCGTCTTCAGAGATATCTTTATCTTTAACCAAACGCTTTAATTGCTCGTTAGCATCGCGGCGTACATTGCGAACGGCCACTTTGGCATCATCTGCCTCATTACGCACAATTTTGGTTAAATCTTTACGGCGCTCTTCCGTGAGCGCAGGCATTGGCACGCGAATTACATCACCATTCGTGGATGGATTTAAACCCAAATCACCATCACGAATCGCCTTTTCAATCTTGGAAATCATGGTTTTTTCCCAAGCTTGAACACCAATCGTGCGCGAATCAATCAATGTTACATTGGCAACCTGATTAATCGCAGTAGGTGAGCCATAGTAATCAACATTAATATGATCCAACAAACCAACGTGCGCACGGCCAGTACGAACCTTTGCTAAATTCACGCGCAAAGCTTCTACCGACTTTTGCATCTTCGTCTCGGTATTATTTTTAATATCTGCAATCATAATGCATCCCTTATTTGCTCAAACGACGAGCATTTACTCGTCTTTTTAACTCATACTATTAATGGTGCAGCAGCTACTTTTAAGCCACTTTGACATAAAAGCTCAAACGTAGATGCCTAACAACCTATTAAACCTAAGCCTAATGGCCGCCACTTACTTAGAAGGCTTAGCAGTGTACCAGCGTACCTTCGTCTTCCCCAAGAACTACGCGCTTTAATGCGCCTGCTTTGAAGATACTAAAGACACTTAAATTCATATTTTGATCACGACACAGCGCAAAGGCGGTAGCGTCCATCACCTTTAGATTGCGGCCAATAGCCTCATCAAAGGTCAGTGTTTGATAACGTACGGCATCTGGGTTTTTCTTTGGATCATCGGTATAAACACCATCCACCTTGGTGGCTTTCAGCACAATATCCGCCCCCATTTCCATGCCGCGCAATGCAGCAGCAGTGTCGGTGGTAAAGAATGGGTTACCTGTACCCGCGCCAAAAATGACCACTTTGTTTTCTTCAAGATAGCGAATCGCTTTACCACGAACATAGGGCTCAGCAACTTGTTGGATTGTCAGTGCGGATTGAACACGGCTGACAATACCAGCGCGCTTCATGGCATCTTGCAAGGCCAGCGCATTCATCACCGTTGCCAGCATTCCCATGTAATCAGCAGTAGCGCGATCCATACCTGCAGCGGCAGGCGCTACGCCACGGAAAATATTACCACCACCGATAACGACACCAACTTGAACACCAAGATCTAATACCGCTTTAATTTCACCGACAATACGATCAATTGTAACGCGATTAATACCGTAGCTATCCTCACCCATGAGGGCTTCGCCGGAGAGTTTCAGCAAAATGCGTTTATATTTGGGTGCTTGGCTCATACGAGGATTCCTTATCCATGGAGGGGCGACTTGTGGAAACGCCGCACGTTACCGTGCGGCGCATAATACAACTTATATTGCAACTTACCCAACCCTGGGCAAGCCAAGCAAGATAAGTGTAATACTTTTAATACTTAAATCTTTGCAGCAGCAGCCACTTCAGCAGCATAATCAACGACTGCTTTTTCAATGCCTTCGCCAACTACAAACAGATTAAATGCTTTTACTGTTGCAGAGTTGGTTTTAAGTAATTGTTCGATGGTTACTTTGTCATCCATTACAAATGGCTGGCTCAGCAGAACAACATCTTTCAGGTACTTTTGAACCGTACCTTCAACGATTTTTTCTAGCATGGCTTCTGGCTTGCCTGCTTCTTTAGCACGCTCAGTTGCAACACGACGCTCAGTTTCGATCAACTCAGCAGGTACGCCACTTGCATCGAGTGACTTAGGCTTAGTTGCCGCAATGTGCATAGCAATTTGCTTGCCCAATTGCTCATCACCACCGATAAGATCCAGCATCACGCCTAACTTATTGCCGTGCAAGTAAACTGCAACTTGACCTTCAGTTTCAAAACGCGCAAAGCGGCGCAATGTAACGTTTTCACCCAGTTTAGCCACAGCATCTTTGCGAATTTCTTCAACAGTTTTGCCGCCAACCACTACTTGAGACAAGGCATCCACATCGCTTGGATTTGCATCTGCAACGGCTTGAGCTGCCAGCTTAGCAAAAGCGATAAAGCCTTCGTCTTTAGCCAAGAAGTCTGTTTCACAGTTTACTTCAAGTACCGCGCCGATTTTTTTATCCGCAGAGATGAACGAGGCAATAATACCTTCAGCAGCAGTACGGCCCGCTAATTTGGACGCCTTATTGCCGGATTTGATTCGCATTACTTCTTCAGCTTTTTTGATGTCACCATCAGCTTCAACTAAAGCTTTTTTGCATTCCATCATGCCAAGGCCAGTCAGCTCGCGCAGCTGGGCAACCATCTTCGCGGTAATTTCCGCCATGATTATTTCTCCTGAAACTGAGTAAGAAGTAGCACGGTTTTCTTATTTTTCCCTAGTAAATAGGAACGTTTTTAAGAATAAAGCCGAGCTACTTATCTATCATTTACAAAAAAGGGGCTAAACGCCCCTTTTTTGCATATTAACTTTACGAATTACTCTGCAACGGCTGCAGCAGCTGCTTCGACAAGTTCTTGTGCTGATTGGTTTTTACCTTCAAGCACAGCATCAGCCATACCTTGAGCGTACAAACGAATTGCGCGGCTTGAGTCATCGTTACCAGGAATAACGAAATCAATACCTTCTGGGTTGTTGTTGGTATCAACTACACCGATAACTGGGATACCCAGTTTCTTAGCTTCAACCAAAGTACCCTTCTGGTAGCCCGTGTCGATTACGAAAATCGCGTCTGGCAGACCCTTCATATCCTTGATACCGCCCAGGCTACGATTGAGTTTTTCAACTTCACGATTCATATCCAGCAATTCTTTCTTACCGTAGCCGCTGTTTTCATTAGCAACGATAACTTGTAGCTCTTCCAGACGTTTGATCGACTGCTTAACTGTTTTGTAGTTAGTCAGCATACCGCCTAACCAGCGGTGATCAACGAAAGGCATGCCGCAACGCGCCGCTTCTTCAGCAACGATTTCACGAGCTTGACGCTTTGTACCTACGAACAGAACAGTACCCTTGTTTGCAGCGATACGACGAGCGTATTTAACCGCTTCTTCAAACAATGGCAGTGTTTTTTCGAGGTTGATAATATGAATCTTGTTACGTGCGCCAAAAATATATTGACCCATTTTTGGGTGCCAGTAACGAGTTTGGTGACCGAAGTGGACACCGGCTTCAAGCATATCGCGCATGCTAACGGACATAGTAAAACTCCAAGCTAAGGGTTACATCTAGCACTCACACGACACTCAAAATCAATGACTAAGAGCACCCTTAACGGGGTGAGCACCAAAATTATCTACAGGCACCATGCCCACAGAACGCAAGATTATAGCCGCTTCATGACTATTTATTCAAGGCAAAGTCTACGGCCCACGCATAAAACATATTTACACCCTCAAATTTGGGCACACGCCCCCCCTAAAAACAAAGCGCTTCACCCCGCCTGCATCGCATGCAAATGCGCATAATAACCGCCCTCTTTAAGCAGCAGCTCTTTATGAGAACCAATCTCTACAATCTGCCCACGATCCATCGCAACAATTCGGTTTGCATCCCGCACAGATGACAAGCGGTGCGCAATAATCAATACCTAACACCAAAGCCACAAGTTTTTGACTCATTTAATATAGGAAAAAGAGTAAGCCAGTCATTATTCCCTAAAAAAATCGTAAAAACCCAAAAAATCCAAACTATTAAAAAAATGGAACTTCAAAATATTTCCTACAAAAAAGTATAAAATTACACATAAAATCCCGATAACAAATTAAATTGCAGAGGTAACTTCTCTTTTTTGGTAATTTTGGCAAATTCGCTAGCATTAGCCCCTAATGCCATCTGTGACAAAGCAGGATTATGTACTGCCATTACTTTTAACAAACCCATTAAGCCTAATGCAAAATTAACACTACCAGCAACATTTACATCACTTACGTTAGCCTGAAAAATTTTTAACTGATAAATATACTATTCCGTATGATACATTGATTATCACTCATTTACTTTCATCCTTTTTACATTCGTCAATCAAAATTTTAATCCTTATAAAAACCAACAAAGCCAACAAAAAAAACAAATAAAAATTATCTATAAAAAAACCAAACCTAAAACTACCATCTTTATAAAAAATAACAGCAGCAACGCAAAAAAAAACACCACAATTTCTATGAAACTTAATTCCATTCAATATAATAATATTTTTTTCATCGCTAATAGATCTATGAAATTTACTCCGTACTTTTCCCATGAAAAATGATAACAATAAAAAAATAAAAGAAATATATAAACTTATCAATGAATTATCCATAAATTACTCCAAAAACAAGTACACATCCATTTAAAAAAATCCAACAAATTCATGGTATAAATTAAACAAAACAACGAGCTAACAACTCACCTCTCCCGAGCACTCTCCGAAACATGTGTAATCAATGGCGATAAGAAATACTCAATAATCTTACGTTGCCCTGTTTTAATTTCTACCGTTACCGCCATACCTGGTGCCAACCTTAGCCATTTACCATCGATATTCATTTTATTTTTTTGTAATTTAATTATAGCCTGATAAATTAATCCTAACTTTCATCTGGCACGGCATCAAAAGAGACGTTTCTTACTTGCCCGTTAATCAAGCCGTCTTTGGTGTAATTAAAGGTTTCGATTTTGATCGCAGCGACCTGCTCGGCATTCACAAAGCCGATGTCTTTATTCTCTAGCACCACTTCAGCCTCTATTTGTTCATCACTGGGCACGATCACCATTAAAGCCTGCGCTGGCGTGACCACGCCACCAATCGTGTGGGTGGCCAGCTACTGCACAATGCCATCTACTGGGGCGATTAAGCGAGTTTGCTTTTGCATCTGCGTGGATTTCACTACGTCTTGCGTGAGGGAGCGCGCTTGCTCGCTGGCCTAGCTGAGCAAATCGTGCGGCATTCCGCTGGCTGACGTTGCCACGAATGGCGGCGTCCAGCTCGGCTTGTTATTTGCGAGTAAATAATTGTAATTTGTAAACATCCTTACAAATAAATGCATAAGCTACATTCAGATAAAAGTCGCGGTCCTTTGTAAGCAAATAAGCGAATTTACTTACGAAATACAATAGTTTTGGGTATTTTTACATCACTAAACTTGCACTCACCCCCGCATAAAAATTTCTATCAATCGCCCCCATAGGCATTTTTGATTAGAACGCATGGCTTGAAAGACGTAAACTCTGCCCAATTTACTTTTTACCCTATTCGCCCATCCACACTAGGAAGCTCCACAATGGCTACTCAACACGCTCGTTTACTGATTCTTGGCTCTGGTCCTGCTGGTTATACTGCTGCGGTTTATGCGGCGCGTGCCAATTTAAACCCAGTGATGATTACGGGTCTGGCGCAGGGTGGCCAGCTGATGACTACGACCGATGTAGACAACTGGCCGGCTGATCCAGATGGCGTACAAGGCCCAGAATTGATGGCGCGCTTTCAAAAGCATGCCGAGCGTTTTGGCACAGAAATGATTTTTGATCATATTCACACCACTTACCTAAATGAAAAACCGATTCGCTTAGTGGGCGATTCGGGTGAATATACTTGTGATGCCTTGATTATCTCGACCGGTGCATCGGCGCAATATATTGGCTTACCAAGCGAAGAAACCTTTGCTGGTCGTGGCGTTTCAGCCTGCGCAACTTGCGATGGTTTTTTCTACCGCGGCCAAAAAGTAGCCGTAGTGGGTGGCGGCAATACCGCGGTTGAAGAAGCGCTTTACCTGTCTAATATTGCTTCTCACGTCACTTTGGTGCACCGCCGCGATACTTTCCGTTCAGAAAAAATCCTGATTAATCATCTAATGGAAAAAGTAGCAGCGGGCAAAATCACCCTTGCATTAAACAGCACCTTGGATGAAGTGCTAGGCGATGCCACGGGCGTAACCGGCGCACGCCTTAAATCAACGGAAGATGGTACAACGCGTGATTTAGAGTTAACTGGGGTGTTTATTGCAATTGGCCACAAGCCAAACACTGACATCTTTAAAGGCCAGCTAGAAATGGATGCTACAGGCTATATCATCACCAAGGGTGGTCGTGATGGCGGTGCAACCGGCACTAGCATTGCTGGCGTATTTGCTGCTGGCGATGTACAAGATCATATTTATCGCCAAGCCGTAACCTCGGCGGCTTCTGGCTGCCAAGCGGCACTGGATGCGGATAAGTATTTGGATTCGCTGCGTTAAGACTTTGAATTAATCATCTGTTTTTAAAAAGGGCGCACAGCGCCCTTTTTTATTCCTTAGGTAAGTACGATGGATAAGCTCCGCCAACTGCGAAAAGCACTCAAAAATCAAATACCGCAAGCGAGCAAACCCGCCAGTCATCCTGCCGCAGAGACACTCGACGATCACACGCTGTTTATGCGGGCAGTAAAAGGCACTAAGCCACTTAAAACCCAGCAATACATCCACCCCAGCCCGGTTGTTAGCCCTTGGCCACGTAAGCAACAGGCCGAGCATCTCAGCCCGCTGGACGATATGACTGATTTTTGGCCGTGGGACGAGCTAGCTCCTGGCGAAGAGCTGTTGTACAGCAAGCCAGGGCAAAAGCTCGACACGCTTAAACGCCTACGCAAAGGCCAGTGGCCCACGATGGGGCATTTAGATTTGCACGGCCTAAGCAGCGATGAGGCACGGATCAGCGTGACCCGTTTCTTACAAAGCGCCAACACAGCAGGCCTACGCTGCGTGCGCATCGTGCATGGCAAAGGCATGGGTTCCAAAAATGGCGAACCTATCCTCAAGCAAAAACTTAAAAACTGGCTGGCGCAAAGAGATGAAGTACTGGCCTTTTGCCAAGCGCCACAGCATGAAGGTGGTGGCGGCGCGGTGCTGGTGTTAATCCGCACTCAGCGGATGTAGAGTGGATAGGCAAATTACGTGTAAACACAGAATCGTGCCCACGCTACAATTCTATACACCGCAGCGTTTCACCCATCCATGCGGCTTAAGGTACAATGCCGCACCGCTCAATCCCAATGAAAATTCATGAATAGTCTGATTAATCGCCCTGCCGCCAAGTGGCTGGTGCTTCTCCTCTTGGCCGTCCTCTGGTTTGGCACCTTAGGTTACCGCAAACTCATTACGCCTGATGAAGGCCGCTACGCTGAAATTGCCCGCGAAATGGTGGCCAGTGGCGATTGGAATACCCCTCGCCTTAATGGCATTAAATACTTTGAGAAACCGGCGCTGCAATACTGGGCCACGGCGGCCAGCTTTGAGATTCTTGGCGAATCAGACTTTGCCGCGCGCATCTGGCCAGGTATTACCGGCTTTTTAGGCCTATTAGCGGTATTTTTCACTAGCCGTAAGCTTTGGGGCGAAGCCACGGCTTGGCTGGCAGGCGGCATTTTGGCCAGTAGTGCATGGTGGATAGGCAATGGTCACTTTTTAACCCTAGATATGGGGGTCAGCGCCTTTTTAACCTTTAGCCTCTGCGGTTTTTTACTGGCCCAAAGAGATGGCGCTAGCGCTAAAGAGAATCGAAACGGCATGCTGATTGCGTGGGCGTCGATTGGCTGCGCGGTATTATCTAAAGGCTTAATTGGCTTAGTTTTACCTGGCATTGCCATTGTGGCGTATTCAATTATTTGCCGTGATGCTCGGCTATGGCTCAAATTGCATTTATTTAAAGGCTTGGCACTGGCCTTATTGATTACCGTGCCTTGGTTTATTTCTGTATCCAAAGCCAACCCAGAATTCGCCCATTTCTTTTTTATTCATGAGCACTTCGAGCGGTTTTTAAGCACCGAGCATCGACGTGAAGGCCCGCTGTGGTACTTCTTCCCTATTCTGGCCGTTGGCCTTTTGCCGTGGACCAGCCTCTTGCCACAAGCGCTTAAAAAAGGCTGGAAAAGCGATGGTAATTTCAAAATTAACCGCTTTATTTTGATTTGGGCGGTGTTTATTTTTGCCTTTTTCTCAAAATCAGGCTCAAAACTGCCCTCTTATATTTTGCCGATTTTCCCTGCGCTGGCGATGTTAATGGCGCAAACATTAAGCGAACTCAGCAGCAAAGCTTTGCGCTGGCATCTTGGCTGGATTGCGATTCCGGGTTTGATTTTAATTGGCGCGTATCCTTATGTTAGCGAAATGAATAGCGAGCACACGCCACAAATCTATAACGCAGCCTATGCAGGCTGGCTAGTTGCCGCAGGCGCCGTTTTAGCCGCAGGTGCCATCGCCAGCTTTATTCTGGCGGGCAAGGGCAAAAAAGAAGCAGCCATTGCCACAATGGCACTGGCAGGCTTGGTGGGTGGGCAATTGCCGATGGTGGGGCACGAGTCTTACGCCTATACCAACTCTAGCTATCATTTAGTTGAAGCGATTAAACCGCACTTAACCGCCAATAGTAGCCTTTATGCCGTGCGTTATTACGATCAATCGCTGCCGTTCTATTTAAAGCGCACCTTGCAGTTTGTTGATTATATTGACGAATTTGAAATGGGCCAAAAGTCTGAAGCCGACAAGCGCATTACGCTGGATGATTTTATTATCCGCTGGAATAGCGACGCTCAGCCTATTGCCATTTTGCAAACAGATACATTTAATGAATTACAAAAACGCGGATTAAGCATGAAAACGATTGCAAGCGACGCACGTAGAATGGTGATTGCCAAACCATGAAAGCCCTTGAATTTGGATTGATTTTATTCGGCGTATTGCTCAATGCCGGTGCGCAGCTTTTGCTTAAAGCGGGCACACGTACCATTGGGCAATTTGATTTCTCAATGGCAAATGCTTGGCCCATCGGCTTAAAAGTCGCCAGTAATCCGCATATTATTGGCGGCCTATCTTGTTATGTCATCAGCGTAGTGGTCTGGATTTTGGCGCTATCGCGCGTTGAAGTCAGCATTGCCTATCCAATGTTATCCATCGGCTATGTGGTGAATGCGGGCCTTGCTTGGTGGCTATTTGGCGAAGCGGTAACGCCAATGCGCCTCGTTGGGATTGGCATTATTATGCTGGGCGTATTGTTGGTAGCAAAAAGCTAATGCTGCGTATTTATTTTGCACGCCTTGCTTGGGTCTATGTGGCCTTTATCTGGATCATGTCCTTGATTCCGATGAGTATGCCTGACGTGCCAAATAGCGATAAAATCGGCCACTTTCTGGCCTATGGCGTGTTAGCGCTGTGGTTTGGGCTGGTGCGCCAACAGAAACTAGGGCAGATTTTCTTGCTAGCCAGCCTGATGGGCGTTGCGGTTGAATTTGCCCAAGCCTTAACGCCCTATCGCAGCTTTGATACCCATGACATGCTGGCCAATGCCTGTGGTGCGCTACTGGGCACGTTGCTGGCGGCGGCACTACTGCGATTTTTGCCTCCTATTTTAAGAATACAAACGGACAAAACATGAGCGATTTTCTCCCCTTTACCCGCCCAAGCATTGACGAAGAAACCATTAACGACGTAGCCAATGTACTGCGCTCTGGCTGGATTACCAGCGGCCCCAAAGTTAAAGCCTTTGAAGCTGCGCTATCCGCCTATTTTGGCGGCCGCCCAGTGCGCGTGGTGAATTCCGCAACCGGCGGCCAAGAAATCGCCCTCCGTTTAATTGATATACAGCCGGGTGATGAAGTCATCACCACCCCAATGACTTGGGTTTCTACCACCAATGTGGTGCTCAATACCGGCGGCAAGCTGGTATTGGTGGATGTAGACCCGCTCACCCGCAATATTGATTTAGATTTAGTTGAAGCCGCCATCACCCCGCGCACCAAGGCGATTATCCCCATTGACCTGGCTGGCCTGCCAGTTGATCGGGATCGCCTTTACGCCATTGCCAATAAACACGGCTTACGCGTTATTGAAGATGCAGCCCAAGCGCAGGGTGCAACATGGAAAAGCAAAAAAGTAGGCAGCTTTGGTGATCTTTGCTCGATTTCTTTTCATGCCAATAAAAACATGACCACCACCGAAGGCGGTGCGCTGGTTATGAATAATGAAGCCGAAGCGGTGCTGTTTGAAAAATGGCGCCTACAAGGCGTCACGCGCTTTCCTGACGGCAGCATGGATGTAGATCTACCAGGCGGAAAATTCAATATGACTGACGTAGCCGCAGCCATTGGTCTAGGGCAACTAAAGCAGCTCGATGGCTTTAATGCCAAGCGAAAAGAGCTTGCTCAAGCTTATTTCCGTTTGCTAGACACAGAATTAGGCTTAGAATTGCCGCCCGCTAACTTTGAAGACAGTAACTGGCATATGTTCCAGCCGCTGCTGCCCTTAGCAAAAATGAACATCAGCCGTGGTGAGTTTATCGCGCAAATGAAAGAAAAAGGCATCGGCATTGGTGTGCATTACCCTGTGCTGCATTTATTTACTTATTATCGCAAGCTGGGTTACACAGAAGGCATGTATCCGCACGCGGAGCATATTGGCGCAAGCACCATTACACTACCGCTCTTCCCAGCCATGGAAGTGGCCGACGTAGAACGTGTTTGCATCGCTTTACGTGAAGTGATTGCCGCTAGCCTTAAATAACTGGGAAGGGGCATACCCCAATCCTATCAATTTAAGCGAACTGTTATTTGTAGAGCGGGTGCAACCCGCTAGCAATGCCGAAAAGCACCCGGCTTGCACCCGCCCTACGCGTCAGGTTTTACAAAAAGAGAGTTCAATGAATCCCATCGTTTCTGTTGTCGTACCGGTTTATAACGAAGAAGACGGCTTACAAGCGCTGTTTGATCGCATTTATCCAGCGCTAGATGCCTTAAACACGCCTTACGAAATTCTGTTTATTAATGATGGTAGCCGTGATCGCTCGGCAGGCATCTTAAGCGCCCAGTACGACAAACGCCCTGATGTGACCCGCGTGATTATGTTTAATGGCAATTTTGGCCAGCATCGCGCCATTCTGGCTGGCTTTGAGCATTCACGCGGCGAGCGCATTGTGACGCTGGATGCCGACCTACAAAACCCACCCGAGGACATTGGCACTTTGCTGGTAGAAATGGATAAGGGCCACGACTATGTTGGCTCGATCCGCCGTCAGCGCAACGACAGCTGGTGGCGGCATGTAGCCAGCCGCAGCATGAACAATCTGCGCGAAAAACTGACTAAGATCAAAATGACCGATCAAGGCTGCATGCTGCGTGCCTATAGCCGCCGTATTATCGACACCATTAATCAGTGTCAGGAAATGCATACCTTTATCCCTGCGCTGGCTTACTCTTTCTCGCAAAACCCAACTGAAGTAGTGGTTGGGCATGAAGAGCGCTTTGCGGGTGAATCTAAGTACTCCCTGTACAGCTTGATTCGTCTTAATTTTGATTTGATGACCGGCTTCTCGATTCTGCCCTTGCAATTATTTTCTATGCTAGGGATTTTTGTATCGCTGGGCTCGGGCGCGCTGTTCTTATTACTGGTATTACGCCGTATTTTTATGGGGCCAGAAGTGGGCGGGCTGTTTACTTTATTCGCCATTGCCTTCTTCTTAATTGGCATCGCCTTATTTGGCATTGGCCTGCTTGGCGAATATATCGGCCGTATTTATCATGAAGTGCGCCAGCGCCCACGCTATTTGATCGCCAATATTTTACAGTCTGATCCAGATCAAGCTAAAAAGGATGGCGCGTGAAATCAGCCGTTGTTTTTGCCTACCATAATGTCGGCGTGCGCTGCATCAAGGCGCTGCTGGCCGCAGGCATCGAGATCAAGCTCATTGTGACGCATCAAGACAACCCAAACGAGAACATCTGGTTTGGCTCGGTGGCGCAATTAGCGGCAGACTACGCCATTCCCTGCATCACACCGGACGACCCAAACACGGCAGAAGTTGAAGCGCAGATTGCGGCATTAAACGTTGATTTTTTATTCTCGTTTTATTATCGCAACATGTTAAAAGCAGCTTTACTGGCCGCGCCAAAAAGCGGTGCATTTAATATGCACGGCTCCTTATTGCCGCAATACCGTGGCCGCGTGCCGATTAACTGGGCGATTATCAATGGCGAAACCCAGACCGGTGCAACGCTGCATGTAATGAATATCAAGCCAGATAACGGCCCCATTGTGGCGCAGCAAGCCGTACCCATTTTTCCTGATGATACGGCGCAAGAAGTATTTGAAAAAGTCACCGTGGCTGCAGAAATTTGCCTAAGCCACGCTTTGCCAGGGCTTATTGCTGGAAAAACTGATTTTAAGCAGCAAGATTTAAGTCAGGGCGCTTATTATGGTGGCCGCACAGCCAAAGACGGCCAGATAAACTGGCAAAAAAACGCAAAAGACATCCATAATTTGGTACGTGCTGTAACCGTACCTTATCCGGGCGCATTTAGTGACATTGATGGCAAAAAGCTAATTGTTTGGCGTACGCGGCAAATATTCACAAGCCAAACGACAGAGATCGAACCGATTACGCCGCTCATGTATGCTGATGGCAAACAAATCATCCTGCTTTGCAGCGATGGTGCCGCACTGTTAGTGCTGCATGCAGAATTCGCAGGGGAAACGCTGACGGGTGAGAATTTCATTCATCACTTTGGCGCATCTTCAATAGATTTACATTAGTGACCACGAAAATATAGATTTTCAAGGTCTCCATTAATACCTCCGGGAAAACACAATGAAAAAAGTCCTCATCCTTGGCGTAAATGGCTTTATTGGCCATCACTTATCCAAACACATCCTTGAAAATACCGACTGGGAAATTTTCGGTATGGATATGTACAGCGATAAAGTTTCTGAATTTATGGATAACAAACGCTTTCATTTCTTTGAAGGCGATATCACCATTAATCAAGAATGGATTGAATACCACGTTAAAAAATGTGATGTGGTTCTGCCATTAGTTGCCATTGCAACACCAGCTACCTATGTACAAGCGCCACTACGCGTATTTGAATTAGATTTTGAAGCCAATCTACCGATTATCAAATGGTGCGTAAAGTATAAAAAACGCGTGGTATTCCCTTCTACATCCGAAGTTTACGGTATGTGTGAAGATGAAGCGTTTGATCCAGAAGAATCCAATATGGTGTATGGCCCAATCAACAAGCCACGCTGGATCTATGCTTGCTCTAAGCAGCTGATGGATCGCGTGATTGCTGCTTACGGGCAACAAGAAGGCTTGGATTACACCCTATTCCGCCCATTTAACTGGATTGGTGCTGGCTTAGATAGCATCCACACCCCAAAAGAAGGCTCTAGCCGTGTGATCACCCAGTTCTTGGGGCATATTGTTCGTGGCGAGCCGATCAAGCTGGTGGATGGCGGCGCGCAAAAACGTGCGTTTACCTATATTACGGACGGTATCGAAGCACTGGTTAAGATTATTGACAATAAAGATGGCAAAGCCACTCGCCAAATTTACAATATCGGCAACCCAGTCAACAACTACTCGGTACGTGAGCTTTCAACCATGATGCTGGATCTGGCTAAAACCTATCCTGAATATGCAGAAATGGCAGCCAAAGTCACTGTTCTGGAAACCACTTCCGGCGAATACTATGGCAAGGGCTACCAAGACGTACAAAACCGCGTACCAAAAATCGACAACACCAAGGCCGATCTAAACTGGGCACCAAGCACCACGATGGAAGACTCGCTACGTGGCATTTTTGATGCTTACAAAGATCAAGTTGCTGCAGCACGCGAACTGGTTAATTAAGTTTTACCAAACGCATAAAAAGCCGCATGCTGCGGCTTTTTATGCGCTGAATGATTGTGCTAGCCCCAGCACCTGCTGTCGTTCAAACGGCTTGTTGAGTATTTTAATCAAATTTGCATGGCCCAAGCGCTGAGTGATTTCTTCCCAATTATAGTCACTGTAAGCACTGCAAATCACCACCGGCAAATCTGGATCGTGCTGCCATAAATGGCCAATAGTCTCTAAGCCACTCCAACCGCCGGGCATACGCATATCCACAAAGGCCAAATCATAGGTATCCCCTTTGCTGTACGCATCCTGCAAATGCTGGCAAGCTACCTCCCCGCTGGATTCCAGATCAAGAATAAAAGTAAGTTCATCCCCAGTTATTACTTTACGATTAAATAATAAAAACTCAAGAGCATTGAGCTCCGCACTAGCTACCGCTGTTTCAGGAGCCAGAATATCTCGGTAAAGCGCAAGATTTTCTAAATTATCATCGATCACTAAAATCCGTTTTTTAACCATGAGTCGCCCCCTCCTTTAAACATGCAGGCAACTCCAGCGTAAAGCAGGCCCCTAGACCAAGACCTGCACTTTCAGCACGCAGCTTGCCGCCCATTTCCACTGCCCAATTTGCCGAACAATGCAAGCCAAGCCCGTGCCCCTCTCCTCGGGTACTGCTTCCTTGGTTAAACAGGCTAGCCAGTTGATCAGCCCCCATTCCTACTCCGTTATCTTGCACGCAGAGGCTAATGCGTCCACATTCCTCCCTTATTCGTAATACAATTTGCTTTCTTAATGGCTCAGTTTCTGCCAGCGCTTGTGTGGCGTTATGTAATAAATTAACAAGTAGCTGTAATAGTTTGTGCCGATCAGCCAGTACCGCCACATCCCTCTCGTAATCCCGCTGAATGGTAACGTCTCTTAAATTGCAAAGTGAATCAGAGAGCACAATGGCCTGCTCCAGCATCGTATCTAGTGGGATCAGCTCACGAACGGTATTTGCAGGCTTAGCCGTGACCTCTCTTTGCCGAGCAATCACCTCGCCAGCATGATTGGCACTGCGCAATAACAGAGTCAGTTTATGCATTACATGCTGATGCTCGGTGGCCAACTGTTGAGCCAGCAAGCCAACAAAAGCGGGAATGGTTTTACCCCTTTCATCATGCAATAGAAACTCCGACATATCGCCACGATGTTCATTAAGCAGCTCTGCCAGCTGTGCTAAAGATGGGCTCCGAGATTGAGCGACATAGTCTTGCAGCCCGCTGGTGGTGACGGTCACGCCATTCAGAGCATTGCCTAAATCATGCAGCATGCCCGATGCCTGCATCCTCACCCCACCATCGTAAGCGGCCTGCTGTAATTGTTGCTGCATATGGCAAACCCGCAGCGCCAGCCGCACCCTAGCCCGCAGTTCTTCTGCGACAAAAGGCTTAGCAATATAATCATCGGCACCACTTGCCAAACCAGAAATACGGGCCTCGGCGCCTCCCCTTGCCGTCAGCAAAATCACAGGTAAATGCGCCAGCGCTGGGGTATTTTTAATCTTGGCTAATAAAGAAATTCCATCCAGCTCTGGCATCATCACATCCGACAACACCAAATCTACTGCTTGCCGCTGTAAAATACCCCAAGCCTGCTTACCATTAGCCGCGATTAACACCGTGCAATCCTTACACAGCAAGTCTGCGATATAGGCACACATATCAGGGTTATCATCGATCACTAACACGCGCTCTGGCATGGCGTGCAAGATCGCACTTTCAGCCGCCACAATAGGAACTTGAAAGCGGGCCTGTTGTAAGGCTTTTGCAGAATCAAGGGGTACAGAGGCCGTGCTTGTGGCTACCGCATTTCTGGGCAGGCAAACACTAAAACACGCGCCATGCCCCTGCTCGCTTTGCACGGCAACACTCCCCCCCATTTGCACGCTCAGCTCTTTGACTAGGGCCAGCCCGATACCCGTACCATGATAACGGCGTATTTCACCCTGATCCAATTGTGAGAAGCGCTGAAATAACAGTTGCTGCTGCTCTGCGGCAATCCCGACCCCCTTATCAATCACTTGTAATTGAAACCGGCGCTCATCAATGACATCGCCTTTCATCATAATGACCCCGCCATTAGGCGAGAATTTAAGTGCATTACTCAGCAAATTTAGCATTATTTTTTCTAATGCATTTCGATCCAACACAATGGTTTCCAGTGAAGGATCAAGGGCAAGGCGAATCGTGCATGCCCTGCTATTAGCCAGCTCAGTTGCTGAATCGATAATATTGAGCAACACCTCACGCACATTAATTTTTTCTAACTGCGGAATAAAAGCCCCCGCCTCCAGCCTTGAGTAATCCAGTACATCATTAACCCGATTCATCAGGAGCAAGGCGTTACGTTTAACCCGCTCGCACTGACCGCGCCTAGCGGGAGGCAGGACACTAAGTAATTCATCCAGCGGAGCCAAGATTAAGGTCAGCGGGGTGCGTAACTCATGACTCACATTGGCCAGAAAATGGCTCTTTGCCTCATTGGCCACTTCGGCCTGCGACAGTGCTTGTTGTAATGCATGATTAAGCCGAGTGTTGGCCCTTAAGGTGATAATTTGCCGCACAACAACCAGCAGCGTTACGATCGCCGTTCCCCAGCGCACGTCACTGGCCAGCGCACCATTTTGCAAAAGCAAAACATAGCAGGCGAGTACAGCCAGATAGGGAAGCATATTTTTAAGCGGTGCAGCTAGGGCAAGAGGCTTTTGCCATACGATGCGCTCTTCCAAACTAGCGTAACAAGAGGCCGCCAGCATGCAATTAAAGCCAATAAAAAACAAATTACCCCAAGAAAGTGTGACATCTCCCCCTGTTACCACCATATAAGACAGACTGACATCCCCTAAAACAACCATCACCACCGCTCCTATTAGCAGCAGCATATCTAAGGTATAGGGTGATTTTTGCACCAGTAAACAGCGTATCAATAAGGTAATAAAAATCAAATCTAATATGGGGTAAGCCAGAGAAACCCAAAGCGCCAGCGAGTATTCCCCAAATGATGCGTAAATTGGATGCAAAATAAAATGAAAGGAATAGGTTACTACTGCGGCAATCACAATTCCCACATCCAGCATCAGCTGAGGAGAATTTTGTCTGCTTTGCTGCGGCAACCTAGCAATAGCAACAATCAATACCCCACTACTCATTAAATAAAAGATATCGGCAAAAGAAGGGAATGGTTTGTTGTGCTGGATGATTTCGATGTAATCCCAAATCATGCTCGCCAGCAGATAAAGACTAACCACCAGTGCCAGATACAAGAACGTGCGCTGCCTTGGCCGTAATACAACCGTATACCAGCATGCAATACAGGCGGGAATCAAAGGCAAGGTAAACAATACATCGGCAATTTCTTTATGCTGCTCAATAGGCCCCCAGCGGCCAAACATCCAGGCAAAAAACACTAGATAAAAAAATGCACTGGCCTGCAACATCCAAACCGCCATCTTTTTAATGCGCTGCTCAGAACTCATGATTGCTACTCCAGCCAACTACACTTGAGCAAACGCTAATATGAGCAAAAAAACAAGCGACTTACGCCCTAAGGGATGACAAAGGGTGATGGCCTGCTGTCAAGATAAAACGCTCTCTATTAAGGCTAAAACACATCCACAACACCGGCCCGTAAAATCATTTGTCATGCACAAGTAAGCTGATAGAATCGCCCTCCCCCTACAACACCGGAGCACGCCGCATGTCTTTCTCCTTAGCTCACAAATGGCATGGTTTGGGTCCTGCTTTTTCATTTCTGTTATTAAACGATATTTTGGCTGTGCTCTCTTTAACCACGGGCAATGTGGCCATCAGCTGGTGGATTGTGACCACGGGCGGTGCCGCTGATTTATCTATTTTTGGAATTAGCGCTGCACTGACTATGCTACTGGCTCTACCTTTATTATCTGCACACGGAGATCGCTTTCCCAAATCACGCATTATGGCTTGGGGCCTACTCGCCGCCGCAATCACTGCGCTGGGGCTGGCCTTGATGGCCAGTCTTGGGTATTACCGGATCTGGCCTATTATTTTGGTTTACTCGATTGATGTAATTGCTTTCTCTATGGTGTTACCTGCAGTAAGCAGCATTGCTGCCGATTTAACTCCGCCGGATCGTCTATCTGACGCGTTAAGCTTACAAAAAAGCGCGCAGTCTTTAGGCCGTTTAGCTGGGCCAGTGGTGGGCGGTGCAATAGTTGCGCTCAGCAATGTAGCCTTTGCGCTATGGGTTTATACCGCTCTGCTATTCATTGCCGCCCTTTCTGCCTTTGCCATTGCACCGATTAAACCCGCCAGCAAGCAAAGCGGCCATTGGAGCGCAGAAGTGCGTGCAGGTCTCACCGCCAAATGGAAAATCCCCATTGATCGCAACTGGACGATTTATGCATTTTTTTGCATGGCATTTCTTTCCCCCGCACTGGGGATGCTGCTCCCGCTAAAGGTTCATTCCCTACATTTGGGCGCTAACTGGCTAGGCGCAACCGAGGCAGCTTTAGGCCTAGGGATGTTGCTCGGGGCATTTTGGGGTGCAGCAAAAGTAATCCACTGGCAAGGACGCTTTAAAGCGTCTTTACTCGCCATTAGCACGGTTGCGCTCTGCCTGATTGGCGTTGCATTAAGCCAACAAGGCTGGATGTTAACCCTAGGGTTTGGCATTACCGGTTTTGTGATGTCGATTAGCCAACTGGTTGGACAAACCCACCGCCAACTGGCCGTTCCGGATCATTTTCGCTCGCGGTTTTCTTCAGTCAATTTCATGGTAATGAATCTTTCCGCCATGCTGGGGCCAGCCATTGCAGGAGCTGCCTTGGGTGTTTTCGAGGTAAGCACCGTCTACGCCGCTTTTGGCTTTGCTTTGCTCTTGGTTTCCATCTCTTTTCCACTCGTTCCTGGGATTCAGCATTTTTTATCCCTAGACCATAACGAAGTAAAAGGCTGGTATGGCAAACAACACCCTGAGCTATTTGGCTTAGCGCCACAAAAACAACAGGAGACAAGCTAGGTATTTTGCAATAAATCTTCTAACCTTACGCAAACCAGAGTCATCATTCCCGCGTTCGAGCCTGCCCCTGAAGGCTTTAGTCAGGCGCGGCAATCCAGTGGCACTGCTGGATTACCGACAAAAGCACTCGGGGATGAGGCTTTTTTAGCCAGCCTAAAATGCAATAGAATATTTGGTTTGCTACTTAGTTACATAAAATGGCTTTTCCCACGAAACATACAAAAATCACGAGTATGTAAAAGTGATACCACTAAAACTAGCGGGCAAGATAAACCTCGACACGTCCCTGCTTGGCGGCCTTTTGGGTGTCATTCGAGCTTTTTGTGGGTAAAAAATCGTTTCTACTCTATTCATTTTCTGTGTGATTTTTGTTGATATAGATATAGCCGCTTAAATTTAGGCTTTTTCTTGATTGGCGATAGGGCCAGAGAAGCGGATAATGCCGACTCTGCCATATATGCCGTTCTGGATTCGTAAAAACATGTCTATTCGATTCATTTCCCGAATCAATCAACTATTGCACACCGCCCGTTTGATCTGGCTTTGCCCTGCTTTTATCTTAATTGTATTGCTTGGGTTTAATCGTCATATCGGCTTGGCCGCTTGGCTTTGCGCTTTTTTTGCTTTAGAACGCACTTGGCAGCCCCAAAAACTATTTAGCATTGAATATCTAGGATTTGCAATTACGCTTTGCACCTTGGCTGCAGGCCAAAGCTTGCTAAACTATTCAGCCATCCTTTCTGCCCTGCTTTTTTCGCTGGGCTTGGGCGTTGGCGTTCCACTTTGGCGGCAAAAACCATGGAGCGATATTCTTGAGCACACAGGGCTAGCGATAGAGCAAGGTTGGCACGCCATAGCAACTGGAATTAAAGCGCAATTTGAACCGCTGCCTGAGCAAGAAGAATCTGAAGAGGCCAACCATGCCAATGAATGGGATGCTTTCGACGACGAAGAAGAACTCGGTGAAAAAACACTGCCGGCTAGCCATCGGGAAACAAGCACGCCACCAGCCGTAAAAGAAGCCATTGTAAGGCCAGCCACTGCGCCAGCGCCCCAGTCTTTGGCCGTTGGCCCTACTATCACAGTGAGCCTTAGCAGCCAACCGCCGATTAAAAGCACTGAATTGTTTCAGCACTTTCGTGCGCCTGCCCAAGCCATAGCACCGGTCACTCAGGCCGCAGCGCTGGAGCCGCACTTTACCCCTACTGCCAGCCATTTTACTGCGCCGTCGCTCGCGGCCATGCCCAAGGCCGCCAGCTTGCCTTTAATCGATTTATCCCAAATAAGGCAGCATCTACAAAACGATCATCGGGTAAAAAGCCATAACGATCGCCCAAGACAAGTAGAGCCAAGCGCACTGCCTTTAATTGAGGCAACCGAGATTCGTCAGCGCTTATCCGCAATTCATGGCAAACCCGCTGAACCAGCGCCGCTACCTAGCCGCAGCCCCAAAGCAGCAGCCCCGCTGAGTAGCAGCCCGCGCTTATTTCAGCTAGAGCCTAAAACGCCTCCCCCTGCGAGCCCAAACCCGCCGATCAGAATTGAGCCTACGCTAGATGAGGCACTACTTAGCCCAATCGGCCTAGATTCCCCCCTCGCCACCGAGGCGGTTATAAGCGATAGCACTGTCGCCACCGTAGCGGATTGGGAGCCAAGCGAAACCATTACACTGCAACCCATCGTTGAGACCGCTACTGCGCCCACCCCTGATCCAGAGTCACGCGCCTTGGCGGCGTTTCTCACCCAAGCGATGACTGAACCCCTTGCCGTGACAAGTACGCCTGCTACTCCTACAGAGCAAACGCCAGTAGCTGAGTTATCGGTCCCGACAGTTAAGCTGGCAGAAGCTATGTTAGCTATTCCTCCAGAAACTCAATTGACAGCGCCAAAGCTAGCCATTAGTCCAGAGTATGAATTGGCCACGCACAAGTTGATGGCAGCAGCAGAGCCAGAAACTACAGCGCACAACGTAGTGCTCACACCAAAACTTGAGCTACCGGCAGCCGTATTAGCCCTTACACCAGAATCTGAATTCAGCGCTTCTTCGTTAAGGATTGCGGCAGAATCTGAATTAACAACGTCTAAGTTTGTAACTACGCCAGAGCATGAATTAGCAGTGCCTAAGTTTGCAACTGCACCAGAGCATGACTTAACAGCAACTAAATTTGCGACTGCACCAGAGCATGAACTCACTTGGTCCAAGCCGCCCACCCCTCAACCGCTCCCCCCTGCCGAGCCCATGCACTACAGCGATGACTTTATGCCATCGCTCAGCTTACTGCATCCGCCAGACCCTGAGATTGAAACCATCAGCCAAGACGATCTCCTAGACCGTGGCATTTTGATTGAAGAAAAACTAGCAGAATTCCGCGTAAAAGCATCGGTACTCGATGCCTACGCGGGCCCCGTCATTACCCGTTACGAGATTGAGCCAGCGATTGGCGTACGCGGCGCGCAAATTGTTAATTTGATGAAAGACTTGGCGCGGGCGCTGGGACTGGTTTCTATCCGCGTAGTGGAAACCATCCCTGGCAAGACCTGCATGGGGCTGGAGCTGCCTAACCCAACACGGCAAATGATCCGCCTTTCCGAGATTCTATCCTCGGATGTTTACCAGCAAAATCAAAGCAAGCTCACCATTGCCCTAGGCAAAGACATTACCGGCGCACCGATTGTGACCGACCTTGCCAAAGCACCGCATATGCTGGTGGCGGGGACCACCGGCTCGGGTAAATCGGTGGGCGTAAACGCCATGATTTTGTCCTTGCTGTATAAAGCCACGCCGGAAGAAGTGCGCTTTATTATGGTCGACCCAAAGATGCTGGAATTATCCGTTTACGACGGCATTCCGCATTTATTAGCCCCTGTCGTCACCGATATGAAACTCGCCGCCAACGCCCTGAACTGGTGTGTGGCCGAGATGGAAAAACGCTATCGCCTCATGAGCACCTTTGGTGTGCGTAATCTAGCAGGCTTTAATCAAAAGCTGAAGGAAGCCGAGCAACGCGGCGAGCGCCTCACCAATCCATTCTCACTGACACCCGATGAGCCAGAAGCGCTAGAGCACCTACCCTTTATTGTGGTGGTAGTGGATGAGTTTGCCGATCTAATGATGGTGGCAGGCAAGAAAATTGAAGAATTAATCGCCCGCCTCGCACAAAAAGCCCGCGCCGCGGGGATTCATTTAATTTTAGCCACCCAACGCCCCTCGGTGGACGTGATTACCGGCCTGATTAAAGCCAATATCCCCACCCGCTTGGCCTTTCAAGTATCTAGCAAGATTGATAGCCGTACCATTTTGGATCAAATGGGCGCAGAAGCCCTGCTAGGCCAAGGCGATATGCTGTTTTTGCCGCCCGGCACCGGCTATCCACAGCGTATTCACGGCGCTTTTGTTGACGATAACGAAGTACACCGTGTAGTCGAGCATTTAAAACAATTTGGCGAGCCACGCTATATCGATGGCATCTTAAATGGTGGTTTTGATGCCGAGGCCAGCGCATCCAATATCAATAACAATAATGAAGGCGGCGAAGCCGATCCCATTTACGATGAAGCCGTGGCGCTGGTGCTAAAAAGCCGCCGCGCTTCTATCTCGGCCGTGCAACGTCAGCTTAGAATTGGCTACAACCGCGCCGCCAGGCTGATCGATCAGATGGAAAACGCCGGCATCGTCAGCCAGATGGAAAGCAATGGCAATCGAACCGTGCTAGCACCGCCAAGCGCCGAGATTTAAGCCATGTTTACCATCCGCTTCGATATTCTAGAGAACGAAATAGAGTTTTCAGCCATCCGTGCCCAAGGCAGTGGCGGGCAGAACGTGAACAAGGTATCGAGCGCGGTGCATCTGCGCTTTGATATCCCAGCATCATCCTTGCCCTCCTTACTCAAGGAGCGGCTATTGGCGCTGGGCGATTCGCGCATCAGCAAAGATGGCGTTATCGTTATCAAGGCACAGCAATATCGCAGCCAAGAACAAAACCGCGCCGACAGCATTCAACGCCTTAACGAGCTAGTCGCCAGCGCCGCCACCATCGCCACACTCCGCAAAGCCACCCGCCCAACGCGCGGCTCACAAACTCGGCGCTTAGATAGCAAAAATAAACGCGGATCGATTAAGGCCTTGCGTGGGAAAGTAAGTGACTAACTGATGTTCCGCAGCCAAAACCCAAATCTTGAAACACAGAGAACACAGAGTTTCACGGAGAAAAGCAGGGCCAATGTAGGCCGCACTCGAAGCGAAGTGCAGTGCAGTGCGCCGTAATACCGTAATACCGTAATACCGTAATTCTTGCATTATTACGGCGCACTGCACTGCTGAACGACAAAATCCTGTCGCACGCAAGGCGATACGCCCTCCCCATTCATATTCACTCCGATCCATCCGGCAACAGCACTCGGGTTGCCCCCTGCCAAAACGCCTGATCCAGCCGCCATTCTTTTTTGAGCTGCGGCTGCTTAGGGGGTAATCCCCCCATTTTTAAGCGCACTTAAAAGTAGAGGTCAGGCATGTAATGCCAGTTTTTGTTTCGGGGTGATACCGCCCAATCCCATATGCGGACGTTCGTTATTGTAAGTCCAAAGCCAT